>PLEB01000017.1 GCA_003136915.1 Chitinophagaceae bacterium | reverse complement strand
ACCAAAAATGAGCAAATCCAAAAACTAGAACTTGGTAACAGATTGGGAGCGAAGATCAGGAGATGCAAGTATTATAAATTCTGCTTCAAAAGGCCGGCTTGTTTTCACGACCGTTGGTAACTGCGATCACCATGGCAATACCACAAAATTGCAGGCAAATAATTGCACGAACAATTTCATTACCGTATCCTACCGAAGGATTTTGTACCGCGTCGGGCAAATGGAAAAAAAGAAAAAAAAGAAAAAGCATGGCAGCCAGTAGCCATGCAGCCGCCTTAATCCATATCTTGAAAATAATCGCGAAACCCGAAGCAATCAATGCGGCGCCCACAAAATACGTCCAGAACATGGGCGCGCCCAACCATTTGGGTACCATCGCAGACACATCCACCGGAAACACAAAATGACTACAGCCAAACATGATAATCAGCAGTGAAAAGAAAATTCTTCCGATGGGTATGGGTTTTCCTGAAAACGAACCTGCCATAACAAACGCGCCACCACTATAGGCCAAAGCCTCACCTGCCGCAAACCACACTACCAGATTCGTGACTTTCTCGGGACTGATGAAAAGAATATATGGCAGGTGACAGGTAACAATCAGCGCAAGAAATAAAAATCCCAAAAAAAGGCACATATTTTTTGCGCTAAACCCGGCGATGAGAATTCCTGCGATGACCAGAACGATGCCCATAAGAACAGGAAATATTATGTGCGTATGTGCCCAGCCCGGAAATGGAGGTAAAATCTCCGGACGAAAATCTTTTATAATGATTTGATGTATCCCTACGGCGACGATGCTGAACCCATATAATAAACGACCAATTTGTATAATAGTTTTCGTGTTCATATATGGCTAGGCTATTTCGATAGCAACTCTTTTATAGAAGTCTTTCCACCTTTTTAGAAATGGATTTTAGCGATTTGATCTATAAATATATCGAGTTTAATCATCTTCTACAATACACCAGGCCTCCTACGTGTTTACCTTAGGTGATAGCCTGAATTGACGGTATCATACCCTATCCTAGCGGCCCACAATCTGGCCAACAAATATACTTTGCAAATATCTGCAATATTGCATAATATTGCAAACAGTCGTCATACCGAGATTAATTAATAAGTCATTTATGAAAAGGCAGGTAAACATTTTTAGCATTTGTATAGTTGTGTTTTGTACATTCTTTGTGTCTTCATGCTTAAGTCGTTCTGAACAGCACAATACAATTTCTGATCAGGAAAAAAAAGATGGGTGGACACTCCTTTTTGATGGAAAGACCATGAATGGATGGCATCTGTTTAACAGGGGCAACATTCCTTCAGCCTGGTCAGTGGATAGTGGTAACCTTGTGTGTAACCCGCACGCTAAAAATGTAAAACACGGAGACCTGGTAACAGATAATGAATATGAAAACTTTAATTTGATGTTCGAATGGAAAATTTCNNCCTGACTATCTCAGGGATTCCTCACATAAAGCCGCTGCCATCTTCGGGGTAATCCCAAATACAAGTAAGACCATCCCAAATTCCGGTGAATGGAACCAGTCACGTATTCTACAGCAGAATGGTAAGCTTACTTTCTGGCTAAATGGAGTGCAAACCGTTCAGGTGGATATGAAAAGCGATGAATGGAAAAAATCAGTAGCTGCAAGTTCTATGAGTCATTACCCTGAATTTGGAATATATTTCAAAGGACATATTGCTGTTCAGGACTGGACAAATGGCGTTTCATTCAGGGATATGAAGATCAAAAAATTATAGCAGACAGAATCGATTAATATTACTTGAATGAAGAGGGTTTATTTATTTGTTTTCGCAATTATACTCATCATGGTATCCTGTGGGCAAGGTGAACAGAATAAGAATAATCAAAAAGACAGTTCCCAAACAACTCGTTCAGTTGAAAATGCAGAAACATCTGTTCCCGGTATTGAGAAGCTTGAATTTACAGATAGCGTTCAATTGAAGGCAAATGAGAATATGCGCTATGATAGAGAGTTGTTCAGGGTCAGGGCCGGAAAAAAAATCAGTCTCATTTTTAAAAATACAGGAGCAAAATCCGCTACATCAATGACCCACAATGTTGTGATCTTAAAGAACGGTATCGATATTGCCGATTTTGCGGATATAGCGCGCAATGCAAAAACTGAACAATATGTTCCATCCTCTTTAGACTCATTAATTATCGCGCATACAAGATTGGTGAGCGGCGGTGATTCTGATCAGGTGGAGTTTATTATCCCTAAACCAGGTATTTATGATTTTATATGCAGTTTTCCTGGTCATTGGGGAACGATGCAGGGAAAAATCGTCGCACAATAGGATTTACATTTTAACCGGTTGACTTCATGAAAATTGAACATCTCGGTCTCTGGGTACAGGATTTGGAGCTCATGAGAAGTTTTTACCTTAAATACTTCGATACGAGTTCAGGAGAGAAATATGTTAATCCGAAAACACAATTTCAGGCTTATTTTATTTTTTTCGGAGAAGGTAAAACAAGATTAGAGTTAATGATGCGACCGGATATCATGTCTGATAACAGTAAGCGCGGATTTAATATGGGCATTGCCCATTTCGCAATATCTGTGGGAGGAAAGGATAAAGTGAATGAACTGACAGAACGTATACGAAACGACAACTTCATCATTTTTAGCGAACCGAGAACAACGGGAGATGGCTATTATGAAACGGTTGTCCTGGATCCTGAGGGAAATTTACTGGAAATTTCAGCCTGATAAATGAACAATATCAATACAATCATATTTGACTTCGGAGGCGTTTTGATAGACTGGAATCCGAGATATATGTATCGGGATGAATTTGAAGAAAGTTCAGAAATGGAACATTTTCTCAACAAGGTTTGTACAGAGGATTGGAATCTTCAACAGGATAAAGGACGGTCACTGGCAGAGGGAACCAGGATTCTACAGGATAAGTTCCCGGAGCATGTTGTGAAAATCCAATTATATTATGATCAATGGGAGAAAATGATAAAAGGTTACATTCCACAAAATGTAACAATTTTACGAAAACTGAAGGAGAAATATAAACTTTATGGATTGACGAACTGGTCGGCTGAAACTTTTCCGATCGTTTTCAAACGATTCTCATTCTTTAAATTATTTGATGGGATTGTCATTTCAGGAGAAGAAAAACTGACAAAGCCGGATAAGAAGATTTTTGAACTAATTCTTGAACGCTATCATTTGGAAGCTAAAAACTCACTGTTTATTGACGATAATATGAATAATATTCAAGCGGCAAAAGAAATAGGGTTCGCAACGATTCATGTACTGGAAAAAACAGATTTGAAAAGTGAACTGAATGCATTAGGCCTGATATAAAAACCAGGAATTAGATTTTTTACTCAACCAGGATGTTAAAAGAAGAGCGGTTTAATCATATTCTTAAAGTTATTAAGAAAAGAGGCAAGGTCTTTTATGAAACTTTGTCAGAAGATTTAAATATTTCTGAAGATACGGCGAGGAGGGATATTGAGTCTCTCCACAACAATGGTTTGTTATTTAAAGTTCGCGGGGGCGCGATTTCCATTTCAAAGAATCCACTCAGTTTCCAGGATCGCACCCGCTATTTAGCTGAAGAAAAAGAATTGATTGCTTTAAAGGCGCAACAGCTGATTAAGAAGGGGCAAACGATTTTTATGGATGGAGGTTCTACCATTTGTGCAATCGCCACTCATCTTCCTTCCAACTCCAGTTTCAGGCTGGTTACGAATAATATGGCGCTGGTTCCGATCATTTCAAAATTCAGAGATATAGAACTTATCATACTTGGTGGTATTCACGATCGTGAAGCGGCTATTAATACAGGCGGTCAGACCTGCAATGAGGTGAAGCAATATATCGCCAGCCTTTATTTTATGGGTACCTGTGCTCTTCAAAAGGACTTTGGCATCAGCGCCGTTTTTCAAAATGATGGAGAAGTAAAACAAAGTATGCTAAGAAATGCAAATAAAACATTTGCCCTGGTAAATAGTTCCAACCTAAATACTACTGAACATTATAAGGTATGTGATATTAAAGATATTAGCGGAATGATCACTGATCTTGCAACCGATGATAGTAAACTCGATGATTTCAGGCATTTGGGTATTCGACTTATTTGACAATCTCCCGTGGAGAGATTACTTCCCCACACAAAAAGTACAATGGTCCGGTTTCAGTGGGTTTGCGGGGAATTGGTAACTATCATTTCAATAAACCATTGATCCAATCATTCACACGTTGATTTCCAAGTTTTGCGATCTGAGAAGGAAACAAATTAAATCCATGTGGGCACTCTGGATAAACGTATAATGTAGCCTGGTTGCCGGCAGCCTCCCATCGGTTTGCCATAAATGTATTATCATCCATCAACGGGTCAATTGTCCCAACTGAAAAAAATGCAGGTGGCAATCCTTTAAGGTCGGCATACAATGGCGAATAATAAGCGCTGCGCAATTCTTCAGCACTCTTACCCTTGAATACAATCCGCCCTATCTGATTTATAATTGCAGAATCTATTATCAGGCTATGCGAATTTGCCATTCGGAGCGAAGGTGTTCCACTCTCGTCGAACATGCCGTAGAAAAAGTTTATACCAATAACACGGTTAATGCCATGCATTTTATCTCTTATGTCAAGCAATGTATGGGCAGCAAGATTAGCACCCGCTGAAAAACCTGTAAGTATCAGTTTATCCGTACCAAATTCATTTTTGGCATTTTGAAGTAGCCATGCAACAACTGTATCACAATCCTCCACCTCTGCTTCGAAGGGGTTTTCCGGCGCCAGACGATATTCAATGCTAACCACTGCTACGCTGCAAAACCGGGCCATAACATCATTCAATAAATCAGTTGACTCAGGCCTCCCGGCGAAGTAACCCCCTCCGTGAATATCAAATACCACAGCCCGAATGGATTCCGGCCGGAATATTCTTATACGAATATTACCGCCCTCCCCGTGTATAAATCGATCCTGGGGTTTTAAGATCGTTTTGCCGCCGGGCGGACCATAAACAATTCGGGCATGGGCAAGTCCTTTCGGAGTGGTTATATCCAATTTAGGAAATATTGTCAACATCTTATTCCATCGTTTCACTTCAGGCATATAGCTATCGTACCCATTTGTCGTGAAAGGCTCATGCTGGGCGATAAGGACTGCCGGCAATAAAAAAGATAAAATAAATCCGGACATTTTTAATACTAAAAATCTCATGATTGACTGATTAGGAGGTTATTAATATGACAAATTTGTTGCATCAAAGCGAAGATCCCATACCTCTATTGATAGAGATGGTTGATGATTTGAAAATTAAAGAATGAAGTTGTAACTGGGCAGGAATCAAAAGATGAAGAAGGTAAATCTTTTGAATTTGTAAACCAAAAAACTAATATTTTACCCTTTCTATTTAGTAATGTACCTGCCCCCTGCAAACCTGACAGATTACCAAAGTTAACTTGACTTAATCTGAAAATAGTGAAGTTTTATCCAAGAACTTCCTGTGAACTCACTGGCTATCCGTAATTTCGCCCGTCCGCTCCCTCGTTGAATTTCAATCCTTTGCGTACATGATCACATTTTGCTCTGTACCGATACAAAAAAAAAGTACCCCGATTCCAGTGAGTTCGGAGGAATTGGTGACAGATTGATGATAAAGAATGAATAACTATAAGCTGGTCTTATTGAAATCATTATAAAGCTATCTGATCTTAACGATACCTTCTGCCACTTTAGGGAATTTGGAAAATACGAGAGGATCATGTCCTGGAATAATTAACGAAATATTGGGTTGAAGGACCCTCATTCTTTTCAATTGCTTAACGTAGGCATCTGGATCAAATAGGTAATAGGTTATAGGCAGTAAATGTTCAACATTGTAATAAAACCAACAATCATCTGAAGCAAGAATTACCTTATCTGTTTTTGTATTAACGAGGAGATGTTGTGATTCCCAAGTATGTTTAGATCCAATGAACGTCCTGATACCCGGAAAAATTTCAATACTATCACCTTTAATCAGGGTTAATTTTCCTTCAAGGTTCTTAGCAACAATATTTTTTACATCTTCTTTATTAAAACCTTCATTAAACCCATTCTTCTGCCACGCAGCACCTACAAAGTAGTCATAATCGTCTTTTTGCATCCATACTTGAGCAGATGGGAATAATACAATCCCCCCTATATGGTCATAATGCGGATGAGTTATGATGATGTCAGTAATTTCTGTTGCTTTTATACCCATTCTTAGCAACGCGCTATCGGGCCTTACATAACTTTTCCAGAGACCACTGTCGACGCTATTGTATCGTAGGTGGCCAGCATCTACTAAAATATGCTTACCGTTTCCTATTAGCAACCAAAACATCATGCAAAACTGAACGCTGTCCTTGTCAGAAGCGCCTGCTGCCGCAAACGAGAGTGGCATACGCCCCCCCTCTGTCCCAAATCGGATTGCATATACTTCATATTCATTAGAATTTTGGGTATAACCAATAGTTTGAATAAAAAGTAGTATGAAAAGTAAAAGCACATTTTTCATGCCTGATATATTACGGATAAGATGAACAATCAAACTGTCTCCACTTCTGCGATACCAAGCTGCTCCATAAACGTCATTTGGTCAGCTATCATCCACTGCAACGTCTACGGCCTCTCTATAACCTAGTGGCCGGATATCCGACAATCCTGGTTATCAAATCTATACAA
>PLEB01000355.1 GCA_003136915.1 Chitinophagaceae bacterium | reverse complement strand
AATGAACAGGTTGAACGCAGGTTTGCGGTTAACCGTAAGATTTCTGAAAACGTTGTTGTAACTCAATTGTAATACCACCCTATTTAATAAATGAAAGGCCCGCAAA
Source organism: Chitinophagaceae bacterium (assembly GCA_003136915.1). Classification (GTDB taxonomy): domain Bacteria; phylum Bacteroidota; class Bacteroidia; order Chitinophagales; family Chitinophagaceae; genus Puia. Next base: position 5,828 of record PLEB01000355.1, on the reverse strand, counting down.
TTGTTGCGGGCCTTTCTATTTGTCCTGCCTGAATGAATTGCCCCCTCATTATTAATTATCCACATTTTGAATGGAAGTACGGTGATCAGATGGATCCCTGTGTTCGTAGTTTAACCTGAATGCTTTCAGATCCGGTGAAAATTTTCGCTTCCGTTGAAGATCATATTTATAAATTGCTTGTCCCAACAAGTATAGAAAAGGAAAGCCAACCGTTTCATATTCATATTTGTCATCGTTGAGGATCTCATCTTCGTTCGTATATACAGTTGCAGTAAGCATAAATTCGATCCGGTTCTTAAAATCCACCACGTAGGAAACATCGGTTAAACACCCATAAGCCCATCCCGCTTTATTGAAAATGCGCACTGAAGGCTTGCGCTGCTCACGGAAAAAGAATTTTACATAGCTGTCGTAGAAAATTCCGGTATCATATTTCGGATAAGGAGTCTCCGAAGGAAATTGTGATAAATACCGGTACAGGAATGCATAGTCGCCTGGTTTCAGTTTGAACCGTTGTTTTTCAGGAACTGAGAAAGGGAAAAGAACGGATTGTAATAATAATTGCAGGTCCTCCAACGGGATATGGTTGTGTCTGGTGAAATTCATAGGCTCATCCACAAGACTGTCTTTCCCGTTCAAATACCCTTTTCCGAGCATGGCCTTCCTGGAAAAATCGAAAGAATCCTTGTTGTAAGCAGGTGCCTGAGTAAAGATTGTTTTGCCATCCGCGTTTAGAAACCTGATCTGATTGGTATGGCGGTTCTCTTCTTCATTCATTGGCATAAACTGCCTGACGATGCGAATGCCGGAATATCCTTTTTCGTGCAGGTTGCGGTTGATCTCCTGCTGGCCCACGAATTCATACATCCGGTTGTAAGCATCGTTATCGCTGATTAGAAATGCTTTCCTGATAAACTGAGCAATACTGGGTAAGCCGGTCGCTGAGGTACTGTCTCTATAAAGTGTTTTTTGCCCCGGATAGCTGCTGTCGTACTGAACCGCCGTAAACCGATCAACTCCCGGCGTATGCATCCGGTTGAGTTTCTCAAGAGAGAGAAGCGCGAGAGGTAATTTCACTGTCGAAGCGGGATAATAATAGAGGCTGTCCCCGGTGTTAAAATGGAAATTCTTAAAAGAAGGTTTGTTTCTTGAATCCCGGTCTATCCGGGTATATATAATCTGAACCCGATATTTGTTTTTCTGGAGCAATACCTGCTGAAACAGGGAATCCCCTACTGATGCAAGTATTTTCTGTAACAATCCATCCGTTTTCATTTGGGCCAAAACCTGCGTTTGCAGGAATAGCGCGCCCAATATCAGCATTGTGAATGCCTTCATGCTGACGAAAGTACAAAAAGAACCTCCGATACCAGGGGCCCTTAGCTCAGGATTTCCCCGCGCCCCGGGTGACCAGCCAGACAATAACCCCGATTACCACCAGGACCAGGAGCACGCCTACCCAAACGCCTGCTTTAAAAATGCCTCCTATTACTTCGCAGCCATCAAGCAGAAACATCAGGAGCACCAAGAACAAAAGCGCAAGCATCTTTTTCATATGTTTATCGTTTAGAGATAGAATATTGAAAAATCATGCCAGATGCCGGTTATGCATTGCTGGTAATAATATATAAAAACCCTTAGGCAAGACCTGTCATTTGAAGGAGAAGGGAGAATGTTTAATAAGGATCCCGGGGCTAATTTCAAGCCTTCTTTTCCCTGCCTTATTTAGAGCTGGAGATTTTACAAAAAAAGATACAGTTGATGATGGGAATAAAGTAGATTTGGGGTCTTATATTCAGATCATGAAACTTTTTGTTGCAGGCCTACCCTATGATTTTGACGACACCGATTTAAAAGAAATGTTTGAGCTCTATGGTGAAGTTAGCTCAGCCAAGGTAGCTATTGATCGGGAAACCCGGAAAAGCAGGGGGTTCGGCTTCCTGGAAATGACTGTAGCGCTGGAAGCGAAAGAAGCTATTGACGCCCTGCATGGTGCTCGCCTCCGCGGAGGAAAAGAGCTGGTTGTTCGTGAGGCTGAAGAAAAGCCGCGCGACAACAACAGTGGTGGCTATCGGCCGAGAAGATGAGCTTGCGAAATTTTTATAGGGAGAAGATCCTTTCCATCAGTCGCCATCTTATTCCTTTCTCTGTTCCCGGGATCACCTGCTGGTAAGTTTCCATCAAAAGTTCCCATTCCTGCACTTTAGCATTGCGAAGATCATCTGCGTTCTTTTTTTCAAATGAAAATTCCGGGTCTGTCTCCATGATCATGAACAAACGGTTCCCGCAACGATAGATTTCCATATTCTGAATCCCTGAATCCCGGATACTTTTTATGATTTCCGGCCATACTTTGCGGTGATACGCTTTGTAGTCCTCAATCAATGAAGGATCGTCCTTCAGATCCAGGGCAAGACAATATCTTTTTTTGGCGGGCATCCGATTATTTTGGAGAGTAAGCAATTACTTCCTGCCGCGCATTGCCCAATCCGTCGATACCGAGTTCGACCACATCCCCGGGCTTGAGATAAGTTGGCGGCTTCATGCCAAGGCCCACACCTGCGGGTGTTCCGGTCGAAATAATATCGCCGGGCAGCAACGTCATAAAATGACTGATATATGAAATTAAAAACGGAATTTTAAAAATAAGGTTGGCAGTCGTGCCATGCTGCATTTGCTTCCCATTTACTTTTAGCCACAGCGTTAGCTTGTTTACATCCTCAATTTCGTCTGGCGTAACCAGCCAGGGACCTACCGGTGCAAATGTGTCGCAGCCCTTTCCCTTATCCCAGGTACCACTTCTCTCTATTTGAAATTCCCTTTCACTTACATCATTATGCAGACAATATCCGGCTATATGATCCAAAGCTTTCTTTTCCTCCACATAGGAAGCCTTTTTGCCAATGACAACAGCAAGTTCTACCTCCCAATCCGTTTTTTTCGAATATTTCGGTATGATTATTTTGTCGTACGGACCGCAAAGTGCAGTGGTTGATTTAAGGAAGATGACAGGTTCGGGCGGCGGTTCAGCCTTGGTTTCTCTTGCATGATCAGCATAATTTAGGCCCACACATACGATCTTGGATGGCCGGGCAACTGGCGCCGAAAGAGCTGTTTGGTCATCCAGTTTCCTGAGTTTATCCCGATGTTTATCAATAAAGGATTTCAAACGAATCAAACCATCGCCACCGAAAAATATTTCATCATAGTCTTCCGGCCTGTCTGCCAGTCCATACATTCCGCCATCGATTACCACACCGGGAAACGCTTTGTCCTCCTTTAACCACCTGATCAATTTCATATAATAACTTCATCGTTTACAAACCGTAAAAAGTCATTGCATTGCTCCCGAATATTTTCTCCTGCTCCAATATGGAAAACGAAGAAAAGTAATCTTCCATGATGCCCACGACTTCTTCATAAGAAGCAGCCGCTAAGCACACGGGCCAGTCGGATCCGAACACGATACGGTCAATGCCGAAAGATTCAACTACCACATCGAGATAGGGCCTGAAATCTTCTTTGGTCCAGTTATTCCAACGTGCCTCTGTTACCATGCCCGATAATTTGCAATATACATTATCCATCCGGGAGATATTGTATAGTTGCTCCTTCCAAAAGGCCATTTCCATATCCCTGATCGCCGGTTTGGCCAGGTGATCAATAATGAACGGCTGCTGCGGAAATGATTTTATAAGGCCTGCGGCGTAGGGCAACTGATCTGGGTAAATAAGCAGGTCATAGGTAAAATCGAATTCAGCAAGAGCCCTGATCCCTCTTTCGAAATCGGGTCTGAGCATAAATGCCCGGTCTTTCTCATCTTGTAGAATATGACGGAATCCGCTGATCCTGTAGGAATCCTTGTAACTTGAGAGACGTTCAGATATGTTTGCAGCAGAGAGATCCACCCAGCCCACGATAGCTTTTATGAATTGATTCTCAGAAGCCAGCTTTAAAAAAAAATTATTTTCTGTCTCCGATTGGTTTACCTGCACAAGCACACAGCCATCCATCGAATTCTCTTCAAGCAGTGGCTGAATATCTGCCGGAAGAAAATCCTTTTTCAAAACAGCCATCTCATCCGTGATCCAGGAATTTCGAACGGGATCATAATCCCAGAAGTGCACGTGGGCATCAATTCTCTGCATAAGCAATACTTGGATTATCCAATATTCCTTTGTGAAGTTAACAATATCTGATGTTTGGACCGGAAAAACCAGTCACAACCGCTACGAAGAATAAACGGGATATGTGTATATAAAATTTTCGTTATTTTGAGATCGGCAATATGCCTATTTGATTTCAATTCACAACCCGGACCTGATGCGCAATATCTTATTTTTTCTTATTTGCTTTTTTAGTTTGGCCTCCGCCAGTCCTGATGATCGGGCAAACAGAAAACACATGATTAACAAAATCGGTTACCAGGGAAAAATGGATTTGCCAAACCTGAATGCAGTTGGCAAGGGCAAAACAGTCGTACTGGATTACTATTTTAATAACGAATACAAAAAAGATTCGGATGGCCGCCTGGTCCGGTATCACTATACCTGGGAGGATCAGGCCAACAGCGGATTCTCTGGCTTTGGAAATATTTTTCGCCAATCGGGAGCAATTACCGAATCGCTCAAAACTGAACCTACACGAACCACCCTGGGCAATGCCGATGTTTATATTATCGTTGACCCGGATACGGAAAAGGAAACGGCAAGTCCCCACTTTGTTTCCAGTAAAGACGCAGATGTGATTTATGAATGGGTAAGATCCGGCGGCGCACTGCTATTGATGGGTAACGATTCCGCCAATGCAGAATTTCTTCATTTTAATCAACTGGCCGGGCGGTTTGGCATTCATTTTAACGAAGACTGCCGGAATCGCGTAACAGGGAACCATGTTGAGACGGGAGCATTTTACCTTGGTGATCATGATGTCATTTTCAGGACAGCAAAAAAAATCTTTATTAAGGAAATGAGCACGCTCCGCCTTCAAAAACCTGCGAATTCTGCTTTCAGCCAGGGCGGAGATATCATCATGGCTGTTTCCAGGGTTGGTAAAGGAACTGTATTCGCGGTTGGCGATCCCTGGTTTTACAATGAATACCTGGATCGAAAAAATCTTCCCGCGGAATTTGAGAATGACCGTGCAGCAAAGGATTTGGCGGAATGGCTCCTGCTTCAATCAAAGAAAGCCGGCCATACCGCGGGTTAATGGAAACAAAGGGCATGATACTATCTATAAAAAACTTGGAAAAGATCCGGGAATCGGGCATGCCCGATATCCCTGAGGATCGGATTTTTAAACTTCCGGAAAAAGTATTGCAATTTGGTACCGGTGTTTTGTTACGCGGTCTCCCCGATTATTTTATAGACAAGGCAAATAAGCAGGGCATTTTTAATGGCCGGGTCGTGGTGATAAAATCAACAAGCCAGGGGGACAGCAGCGTGTTCTCTCGTCAGGATAATTTATACACGCTCTGTATAAAAGGCGTGGAGAAGGGAGAAACAATCGACAAAATAGGAATCAATGCATCCATCAGTCGTGTTTTGTCCGCCCGGGATCAGTGGAAGGAAGTGCTGGCATGTGCAGCTAACCCGGAATTGCAAATTATTATTTCCAACACAACGGAAGCGGGACTTGTGCTCACTGACGACGATCCTGGCTCAGTTGTTCCTGATTCTTTTCCAGGCAAATTGCTGGCATTCCTCCAGGAACGTTACCGTTGCTTTAACGCGAGTTCAGAAGCAGGGATGGTAATTATTCCAACGGAACTGATACCTCAAAATGGTCAGCTGTTAAAAGGAATCCTGCTCACAAAAAGCAAGCGTCTC
>PLEB01000075.1 GCA_003136915.1 Chitinophagaceae bacterium | reverse complement strand
ATCATGAGCTGCCATTCATATTGTTTCAATTCACCCAGGGCGGGTATCAGAATATGAATGCCTTTCTCCCGAGTCAGCCTTCCAAAGTAAGCAATTACTTTTCCATGGAGATTCAGATTTTTCCTGATCTTCCATCCCGTTTCCTGATCCGGATAAAAATATGCCGGATCAAAACCCAGGGGCATATACCGTACATTCAGAAACCCTTCCTCTTTAAATAATTTTTCACCATCGTGATTTACAGTAAATACCCCATCCACCAGTTCCTTTGACTTGCCCAGCATCCATCTTTTTACTATGGCCGCGGGTCCCGCCTTCCATCCCCTGCGACGGATCGCCGATGAAATATCGAGCGGAAGGTTTTCATTGGAAACACAAAACAACCAGGCATTATTTTTTTTTGCCCAACGGCCCAACTGTATACTGAGGCGGCTAACGGGGTCATTGTCCAATAAAATGATCTTCGGTTTTTTTTTATCGAGTATAGCCTGAAGGCCATCGAAACGATAGGTCCTTGGATTGTTGCCGATCAGTTTGAGGTAGTGCAGGGGTGGGTCATCGGATTGAGGAGGCTCCGCTGTTTTTTCACCCGATGCAAAAACCAGGGTCTGCGGAACAACGATTTCCAGGTTCCATCCATCTTTTGCAAACAAATGGTAAACGTTGCGGTTGATGGCGGTGAAGCAGGCATGGGAAACAACGAAAAGATCAATCAACTTTTGGAAAAATTTTCTTTGCAGAACTGTAACAGTCTTTCCAGTTCCAGGTTAACATCGTTCTTTATTTCGTACCCTTCCGCCATTAAACGGTCGATCGAATAATTTAATTCAAGCTCTGTTGAAGCTGCGCAACCGGCAGGTAGTTCAAGCGGAATATTTTTTTGAAGAACGGTCACGGCAGATTGAATGATCGCATCCGCCATATCCATCACACGCATGCTGATGCCCGAGCCGAGATTATAAATAATGTGCCGGGGCTTTCTTGCGTGGACCAGCATGCGGGCAATCAGTTCCTCAACGTCTGATAAACAAACAAAATCCCGGTACTGACATCCATTTGAGTTCAGGACCAGCTTGCCTTTTTCAACTGCCTGCCGGCATAGGTCGTTTGCCAGAAGGGTCCAGCGGTTTACCTGCGCGGAAACAGGCGCTCCAAAGGAATTGGAAAGACGAAACACCGTTCCATGGATCTTTTTTTGCAAGGTTGCCGCAACCACATAATCTTCCGCCGCCCTGTGCGTAATAGCATATGGATGGGTTGGAATTGGTAAAGATTCTTCAATAATGGTACCGCGCAAAGGCGATCCATAGATATGAGCCGTAGAAAAATAAATAAACCGTTCAACTTTCTTTGCAATGCCATGTTCAAGAATCTTTCGTGTTTCATTCACATTCACCCGGATCGCTTCATCAGGATGCTTTACACAATCGATTTCATTCAATGCAGCCAGATGAATGACGGTATCTATAAAAGCAGGGAAAGTATCCTGGGATAATAATAACGTGTGATCAAAGCATCTAACGTTTCCGTGTAAGCGCAGAGTATCTTCCGTTGCCGGTTTCCTGGAAGAGACCCATACCTCATGCTCTTCTGCGAGGCGGCGCGTCAGGCGGCCGCCAACAAATCCAAATCCACCGGTAATCAGTATTCTCATTAAAACCCGCTATATGGAATCAATTCATTTTTAACGGACATGTTTTCTGCTTCGGCGGGGTCGTGCGGAATGCTGGCTATATTCAGGAGCATGTTTACTTCGGCCGACATTCCCTGAAACGCCATCCAGACGCCAGGAGGCACGGTCAGCCGTTGGTAATTTTTTTTGGAAAGCTCCAGTTCCATGATGTTGCGGTAGGTTTTGCTCAGGGGTCGGTCGTCGTACAATACAAAGCGGATGCCCCCCGAAGGAACGATCAGGTTAAGTATCATCCGGCTGTGTTTCTTCCAACCCTTGACGGCCCGATATTGCACCGTGGAAAAATACGCTTCGCCAAATCCATGAAAGGAAATTTCCTGCTGTTTTAGCGCATGCATTATATCGCCGGATTCCCCGGGAATAATGCTCAGTGGCGTGAGCCTGACATCATCTATAACACCCATGCAATAGATTTTTTCCTGGCCACATCTGCATATTCCTGAATCTGGTTCAGGGTATAGCCGCTGATATCCTTCCTGCTGTTATTGTAAAAGTAATTGTACCACTCGCCGGTGAACCGAGCCGTGGATTCAAAATCAAGCGTGGGTTTCCATTGCAGATAATAGAGCGCCTTATCGCAGTTCAGTTTAAGCAGGCCGGCTTCATGGAATCCGCTGCTCTCGTCAATTTGAAAATGCTCCTTCATGGAACCGGAGTTCCAGAATTTATTTACAGCCAGCAATAGTTCGAGCACCGTATGATTTTGTTCCGCCGGGGGCCCGATATTAAAAGGTTCACCATTAATATCCCCTTCCGTTTCGGCAAGTATTTGTCCCGCACGCAAATACCCGCTCAGCGGCTCAAGTACATGCTGCCAGGGTCGTGTAGAATTTGGGTTCCGGATCTGAACGGCCTTTTGTTCATTCCATGAACGGAAACAATCCGGCACAATTCGATTAAGCGCCCAATCTCCGCCGCCGATCACATTACCGGCGCGTACCGTGGTTATTCGCACTTTTGTGCCCGGCTTCTTAAAATAAGAATGAAAATAAGTTTTTATCACCAGCTCGGCAGCGCCTTTGGAAGCGCTATAAGGATCTTTACCGCCGAGGGCATCCTGTTCGCGATATCCCCAGATCCATTCCACATTATCATAACATTTATCGCTCGTAATGATCACCGCATTGCAGGGATGGTTAAGGGAACGGAGCGCTTCGAGTATATTGGCCGTGCCGATGGTATTGGTATGAAAAGTATCGACCGGATCCTCATAAGAAACCGAAACAATGGGCTGGGCCGCAAGATGAAAAACAAAATCAGGTTTCACCTGTTCAAAGATTTCTTTCATCCTGACGCCGTCGCAGATATTTGCAAAATGGTGTTCTGATTTTGCTGCCAGGCTTAATTCCTCAAACAGAGAAGGGTTCGTGGGAATATCTTTGGAAATACCTGTTACTTTAGCGCCCAGCGAATGCAGCCAGAGGCTCAGCCAGGAACCCTTGAAACCGGTATTGCCTGTTACAATTATTTTTTTATCCTTATAAATGTTATTAAACATAACTGATCAGTTCTTAAATGTCAGCATTTTTTCCGCGGGAACGAGTAACATTTTGCCCCATACGCCATTCGGATCTTCATAGTTCCTGTCTTTGTGTAATATCCATTTATTTGTACTTATCCGCAGGGCCTCGTAATCATAATTACTCAATACATTACCGACGGCAAAGTCCTCGGCCCCTGTATGTGATTCCATAAGTATAATGGGTCTTTTTATTTTCAGGCAAAGATCACATCCTTTTAAGGCATACACACCAGACCCTTCAATGTCCATTTTAATTAGGTCTGGGTATTCTCCAATCCGTTCACTGCCAAAAAAATCGTCCAGACTAATCGAATCCACTTTAGTTAAGGTGCCTGTTGACGAATTGTTTGACCAGCGGTCCAACATGGAAGAAGTATGATGATTCTCGCCGATATAAAATTCTACGGTGCCGGTTGTTTCAGCGCATGCAGCTTCCACGATCTCGACATTTTTTAAGTGATTGATATTTATATTGTTTTTTAAGACCTCCAAAATGGATACAGAAGGCTCAAACGCATAAATCCTGGAGGAAGGGGATAAATGTTTTGAGAAGTACATGGAATAAAATCCCAAATTAGCGCCTACATCCGCTACTACAATTTTTTTGTCTTTCCATCCGAATTGCCGGATTATTTTGTCCAGCAGATCAATGGATTCGGTTTCCCAGAAGCCGATCAAAGTATGGAAGTTTATGTCCTTTCGATAATAGGATTTAAGACCCCTTAATTTTCCAAACCTCACTTTATAATAATGCCCTTCCCGGTACAGCTTTTTAAGGATCTTTCTTAAAAAAGGAACCCCAAATTCCAGGCTGATTATTTTTTTTAAATTCATTTTGTATTTTGAACAAAATCTGCTTTAAGTTCAGAAGGCATCAGCAACATGGTGCCCCAAACGCCATCAGGATCCGGGTAGTAGGTATCCCTGTTAATTACCCATTTATCATCTGTTACCCTGAATGCCTCATAATTGTATTTCAAAAGCACGTGACTCACTGCCTGGTCCTCAGCCGGATTGTGTGATTCAATGAGAATGAAAGGTCTTTTGAGGCTTATACAATTTACACATCCCTTCAACGCATATATTCCGCCGCCTTCAATATCCATTTTAATCAGATCCGGGTAACGGTTCTGATTGAAAGTTTCAAAATAGTAATCTAGTGTAACGGAAGCAACCATTGTTTTGGTACCGGCAGTTGCATTGGTTGACCATTCTTTCAGTAATGATGATTCATGATGGTGTTCCCCCAGGAAAAATTCTTCGTTTCCCGTATGATCAGCGCATGCTAATTCCAGTACTTTGACATTGGAAATATTGTTGATCATAAGGTTCTTCCTTAAAACAGGAAGAATAGAAACAGAAGGTTCGAACGCGTATATCTGCGTAGAGGGATCCAGGTATTTAGAAAAGAACAGGGAATAATACCCAATATTGGCTCCAACATCCGCGATCACCTTATCCGGCTGGTTTAATCCGAAACGATAGAATACCTTTCTCAGTGCCCTCATGGCTTCTTTTTCCCAAACGCCCATGGTAGCATGAAAATTAATGTCTTTCCTGTAATACAGCTTCATTCCACGAACGGCTCCAAAAGGGATTTTATAAAAATGATCCTCTCTGAACCATAAGGAAAGCGTATTCCTCAAAAACGAAGAATTGAACTTAAAATAAGTGAGCTGTCGAAGATTCATCAGGTCCAGGTTTTCCATTTAGCATGGCCACTGTCCCACATCTCATTTAGCATTTTTTTATCCCTGAGCGTATCCATGCATTTCCAAAATCCATTGTGCCGGTAATTGTACAATTGCCCTTCCATGGCCAGCTGCTGTAATGGCTCCTGCTCAAACACGGTCCCGTCCCCCGTAATATAATTCAACACCTCCGGCTGGCAGACAAAAAATCCACCATTGATCCAACCTCCATCCCCTTTTGGCTTTTCGAGAAAAGATTCTACCCGGTTGCCATCCGTTTCAAGTGCACCGAATCTTCCCTCTGGCTGAACGGCTGTCATCGTAATATATTTTCCATGCTCTTTGTGAAAGATCATGAGCTTTTTTAAATCAATATCCGAAACTCCATCCCCATAAGTAAGCAGGAAAGGTTCATTACCGATAAATTCCTTAGCCATTTTAATTCGTCCCCCCGTCATAGTATCCTGACCCGTTTCCAGAAGGGTGACCTTCCACGGTTCAGATGTATTATTATGTACCTGCATTTCATTATTACTGAGGTCGATGGTTACATCACTCTGGTGTAAAAAATAATTAGCGAAATATTCCTTTATGTAATAGCCTTTATAGCCGAGGAGAACTATGAATTCGGTATATCCATAGTGTGAATATCCTTTCATAATATGCCAGAGAATAGGTTTTCCGCCTATTTCTGCCATCGGTTTTGGACGGACATCGGTTTCTTCGCTCAGGCGCGTACCGAATCCACCTGCAAGGAGTAATACTTTCATGATTCCGGCGTTAAGGTTTTATTGCTTTGATACGAATGCGATTTCAAAAGGTCCATGATATAATTGTCAATCCGCTCGATTTGTTTTTGATAAGTGTTATTCCTGGCAAAAGATTTTCTTTGATCAACCAGGTCATCCGCATTCCATTTTTCCAGGTTTTTAATGGTTTCCCTGAATAATTCAGGCAACATTTTATTGTCCGTCCGTTCAGCAGTCATCCGGATCAATCCTGGATATCCGCTGTAAGTAGTAATATTATTTGAAATGATCACCTTGCCGGTGCTAAGATATTCCATTACCTTATGGTAGTTTGTACCCTTACTTTGATCTAATTGTATATCGTAACAAATCAGGAATGCATCCATTTTGTTTAATTCCTTTGCAAGGTCGCCAGTCTTCAAAACCCCAAGCAATACAACATTTTCAAATCCTTTTAAGATTTCAACAAATTCTTCAGCATCCTTNNGCCATGGTTTATGAAATAGGAAGGAATATCAAAGGATTTGTATTTTTCCCCGATTTCTTTTGTAACTGAAAAGAGTATGTCCGCTCCCGATCCTGCGCGTATACCTTCGCTGTCGCCTGGCTCATCAACCGGGTGGAATATCTTATAATATTTTTCTTCAAAAAGAGCAAGGGGAAAATGATTACCTAAATCAAAGGACCATAAGAGGTCAATTTTTTTGGGTATCGCGTCAAGCAAATAGCGGATTTGTTTTTTGACCAATAAGTTATAAAGCTTCCTGGAGTGAAATTTTAGATTGTAAGGGAAAAATAGACGCTGATGAATTAAAAAAAGGTTGGGATGACTTGTTGATTGTTTTATTGATATTCTTTTGGCGTTTATGTTCCAATGCCACCCATCGTTTACCGGGGGGCTGAGAAAATAAACTTCGTTGTCCCGCTTTGCAAGTTCTATAGCATAATGATGCTTGGCTAACAACATGTTCCCCCAGGACTGTGGTGAGAGGATCAGGATAACCTTTTTAGTGAGAAAACCAGCATCCATTGATTTCATCGGTTTAGAAGAGGGATGCAAAAAAAGACCTGATGGTGTCTGAAACATAGGCAATCATTTCTTCTGTCAGTTCCGGATACATGGGCAGGGAAAGGATTTCATTTTGCAACTGTGTGGCGACCGGAAAGTCGGATGGCTGATATCCAAGATATTTATAAATCGCCATATTTGGCAGGGCAACCGGATAATGCACTGCTGTCTCAATACCCTTTTCACCTAAATATTCAGCCAGATTTTTCTGTTGTCCGCTGCGGATCACATACAGGTGCCAGGTATGCTTTGTGTCAGGCCGCTGTTTAGGAATTATTATTTCTGGAATATTCGCAAGCCATTCGTCATATAGTTTTGCATTCTGTATCCGTTTTTCAGTCCATTCAGTCAGATGTGGCAATTTTGCACTAAGAATGGAAGCCTGCATCCCATCCAGGCGGCTGTTGATTCCTTCCATCTGATGCTGGTGCTTTTTAAGGGAACCATGATGTGAATACATCCTGCATTTTTCAGCCAGCGCATCATCGTTCGTAATGATACAACCCGAATCGCCATAAGCCCCGAGATTTTTCCCTGGATAAAAACTGAATGATCCTGCATGTCCGAATAATCCCGCGCGTATCCCTTTGAATTCAGAAAAATGCGATTGGGCGCAGTCTTCAATTAAGAAAAGTTTATGCTTATCACAAATTTTTTTAATGGTTCCGATATCACACATCTGACCCTGCAGGTGAACCGCAATGACGGCTTTCGTATGCTTTGTTATTTTTGCTTCCAGCTTGCTTTCATCCATGCTATGGTATTCGTGATGCGCGTCGACAAACACCGGCCTGGCTCCTGTTTGGGTAATCGTTTCCGAACTGGAGATCCAACTGTTGGCAGCCGTGATCACTTCGTCTCCGGCGCCGATCCCCATCATCCTCATCAATATATACAATGAATCCGTGCCGTTTCCACAACCCACTACATGCTTTACCCCATAGGCTACTGCAAAATCTTTTTCAAAATCATTTACAAAGGGCCCTCCAATGAAGGCAGACTGTTTTATGACCGCAGCAATTGCGCCGTCTATTTCCGGTTTTATGGATTCATATTGCGCATGCAGGTCTACCAGAGGAATCTTCATTATCG
>PLEB01000384.1 GCA_003136915.1 Chitinophagaceae bacterium | reverse complement strand
AAGCCTGGGAAAAATATCCCTGGAAAAAGTAGTCGAAAAAATGAGTCATGCCGTTGCCGAATGTTTTCAGATCAGGGAAAGAGGATTTATCCGGGAAGGTTTTTTTGCGGACCTAGTAATTGTGGACCTGCATGCCCCTTCGCAAATCCATGCAGGTAATATCCTTTATAAATGCGGATGGAGCCCACTGGAAGGGATGCGTATACCCGCTTCTGTCATAAATACTTTTGTGAATGGGCATAAGGTTTATGGAAACGAACAGTTCGATGAATCACAAAAAGGAAAAAGACTTTCTTTTGACCGGTAAATGATCTCCGTGTCATAATTTAACCATGCAAATAGACCAAACAACATATGCAGATCTCTCTGTTTTTGAAACGGGTGATGAATTTTGCCTGTTCAACAAGCTGGATCAAACCAGAACGGTCGGAGGCCGCACTCAACTCTATCAAATTTTCAATCAACCATTCAGCAGCCTGGAAAAGATCCGTGAAACTCAGCAAATCCTTTCCATTATCCTGCGTAACGAAAGCGCCTGGGGAACTTCCATTTCCAACGGCACTGTTATGGTCATGGAGCGGTTTTATGATACACCGATTGACAAAATTCCTTTAGGTTATGACCCCGTCTCTGCCAGAATGTATAAACTGCTGCACACACCGGACTATTCCCTTACACGTTATTCGATTGGGCATTTTGCAGACTTCATCCGGGGAATGAAATCCATCGCATCCGTGGCGGGAACCGAACCTTGTCCCCCTGTGCTGGCGGCGCTATTGCAAAGGGTTGAGGGCTTATTGAATCATGAAATTCTGGTCTCCCTGGCAAAGAGAAAATCTGAAATAAAACTAAGCCCATCCGAAGTGGTTCAATATGGATATTTTATTCAGAACCGGTTTAAAAGTGCCGCATTGGAGCTGATCGGAATTTTTGCAAAGCTCGATGCCTGGTATTCTATGGCAGTCGCCACCAGCCAGTACCGGTTGTCCATACCGGAGTTTATTCATACAGAAGGTCCGTTTATCGAAGTAACCGGATTGTACCACCTGCTACTTACAGCCCCGGTTTCCTATGATATCAACATGGACCCGGAAAGCAATTTTGTTTTTCTTACCGGCGCAAATATGGCCGGTAAAAGCACATTTATCAAAGCCGTAGGCTGTGCCCTTTTTCTGGCCCACCTGGGCATGGGCGTACCTGCCGTGCGTATGAAACTCGGATTGTTCGACGGCATTCTCAGCAATATCAATGTGGTGGACAATCTTGTGAAAGGTGAAAGTTATTTCTTCAATGAAGTACAAAGGATCCGGAATACAATTATCAAGATCAGTGACCACAAGAAATGGCTTGTGCTTATTGACGAATTATTTAAAGGCACGAACGTGGAGGACGCTATGAAATGCTCCTCGGTCGTTATCCGCGGCCTGATCAGGATCAAGACTTCCTTATTTATTCTATCGACCCATTTGTATGAGATCGGTGAGGAACTAAAACCATTTCCTAATATTTCCTTTAAATATTTTGAAACGAATGTTAAGGGAGATCAACTGGAATTCAATTATCAGCTGAAGGATGGTATTAGTAATGACCGCCTCGGATACCTTATACTTAAAAGAGAAGGCGTTGTGGACCTCCTTGATAAAACCTGATACAGAAAATGCATAAACCGATTATCTTTGGCCCCGGTTTATTTACCAAATTAAAACTGAAATATATGCGACCGGCTTCGATCAAATGGATCTGCGCTGGCCATGGCGTTCACCAAACCTTACGGTCTTCAAAAAATAATATCTTTTGCCTGGGTTACTCTAAATCCATATTTGTATACTTCCAGAAGGGCTGAACAGCTGTCTCTCAGGATAACGGCGTCTGTTTCCGGATTGATCAGGGGAGATACGGGTGAGAAGACAGCCGCAGTAACGGGCCGGGCGGAAAACATTATTTTGCTTATTCTTCTTACTCTATTATTTTTGTAGGATTAATGAAACCTTCAACATCAATCAAAAGATTTTCAGCATGCCGTCAAAGGCGATGTTGTTCTTTGTCCTGATCCGGATCGCTCCTCTCTGCCCATACAATTCTGTTTTATTCATTATTTAAATTCATTATTATGAGTTCTCCACTTAAATTCGAAACATTGCAGCTACATGCCGGCCAGCAACCTGATCCTACTACCAAAGCCAGGGCAGTTCCGATTTATCAGACCACTTCCTTTGTATTCGACAATGCTGAACACGCAGCCAACCTTTTCGGACTTCGGCAATTCGGGAATATTTATACCCGGATCATGAACCCGACAACAGATGTATTTGAACAACGCATTGCCGCATTGGAAGGCGGAGTTGCTGCCGTAGCAACCAGTTCCGGTCAGGCTTCGCAGTTCCTGGCCATAACGAATATCATGGGAGCAGGAGACAATTTTGTAACCACATCATTCCTTTACGGTGGAACCTACAATCAGTTTAAAGTTACCTTCAAGAAATTAGGTATAGAGGCGCGTTTTGCCAATGGAGACGATCCCGAAAGTTTCATTCCCCATATCGACAAGAATACGAAAGCACTGTATCTGGAAACAGTGGGTAATCCAAAGCTGAATGTTTCGGATTTTGATAAATTTGCCGCAATTGCGAAAGAATACGACCTGCCTTTGATCGTGGACAATACGTTTGGAGCAGCAGGATATCTTTTCAGGCCTTTCGAACACGGAGCGAATGTAGTAGTTGAAGCTACCACCAAGTGGATAGGCGGACATGGTACCTGCATCGGAGGGATTGTAGTTGACGGTGGAAATTATAACTGGGGCAACGGCAAGTTTCCAGGTTTTTCAGAACCTTCTGAAGGATACCATGGATTGAAATTCTGGGAAGTATTCGGAGAAGGGAACCCACTGGGCTTACCCAATGTTGCATTCGCCATCCGCGCACGCGTGGAAGGTCTCCGCGATTTTGGCGTTTCCCAAAGTCCTTTTAATTCCTTCCTTTTATTACAGGGCGTAGAAACCTTATCCCTGCGCGTGCAGAGACATGTGGAGAATACGCTTGCCCTGGCTCTGTGGCTGGAGAAACATCCGCAGGTTGACTTCGTAGATTACCCGGATTTAGCTTCCAGCCCGTATCATCAGCTGGCTAAAAAATATTTTAAGAGAGGATCGGGCCCAGTGCTCAATTTTGGAGTGAAGGGAGGCAAAGAAAATGCCATCAAGATCATCGACAGCCTGAAACTGGCGAGTCATCTTGCAAATCTTGGAGATGCAAAAACACTCGTGATCCATCCGGCTTCTACAACGCATGAACAACTCAGCGAAGCTGAGCAACTGGCATCAGGGGTAAAACCAAACCAGATCAGGATCAGCGTGGGAATAGAACATATCGATGATATCAAAGCGGACTTCCAGCAGGCATTTGAGAAAGTTTTTGCAAAAGAGCAAGTAACCGCATAACGAAACGCTGAACCTATTGTTACCAACAGTTTTTTTCCATTACCAGCCATTCAGACTGGAATCAGGATTTACGTTGCCGGGATATCATCTCGGTTATCATGCACTCGGAAAGCTGAATGCAGATAAGTCGAATGCCGTTTGGGTATTCCACGCGCTGACTGCAAACAGCAATCCGGAAGACTGGTGGCCCGGACTGGTTGGCAAAGGAAATCTTTTTGATCCGGAGAAGTACTTCGTGGTCTGCGTGAACATGCCGGGAAGTTGTTATGGAAGTATTGGTCCCCTGGAAAACAATCCGGTTACCGGCCAGCTTTTTTATCACGACTTCCCGTTTTTTACTACCCGCGATATGATCCGGGCATATCAGCCGCTCCGTGAATTTTTGGGAATTAAGAAAATTAAGATCGGCATCGGTGGATCCATGGGGGGACAACAATTGCTGGAATGGGCCATAGAAGAACCATGGCTGTTTGAGCACATCGTGCCCATTGCCACCAATGCCATTCATTCTCCCTGGGGCAAAGCCTACAACGCATCCCAGCGTCTATGTATTGAATTGGATCCGGACTGGCTGCAACGCCACCCCCTGGCGGGCATTCACGGAATGAAACTGGCCCGTGGTGTGGCGTTGCTTTCCTATCGCCATCCGGAAACCTATGATCTTTACCAGAACGATACCGACACTGGCGCCCTGGGTCCATACCGGAGTGAGTCGTACCAGATTTATCAGGGTGAAAAACTCGCAAAAAGGTTTAATGCCTTTAGTTATTACCGGCTTTCGCAAAGCATGGATGCTCATCATGTGGGCCGTGGTCGCGGAGGCGCTATCCAGGCTTTGCAAGAGATCAAAGCAAGAACGCACGTAATCAGCATTCAATCAGATTTATTATTTCCAAAAAAGGAACAGGTCTTTCTTGCAGAAAATATTCCCGGAGCTGCTTTTCACTCGATCCCTTCCATCTATGGCCATGATGGATTCCTGCTGGAATATGAGGCAATTTCTACTATCGTAAATGATTTTATAAAAGCGGAAGATCTTTCTCCCAGCTCCTCGTATTCCTTTAGTTAAAGACCTGCGTGCCATAATCTCATCAGTGTATATTCGGTATGAGCGGGATTGCGACCAGTTTCTTTTCCCTTTTTAATTTACCTTCCCCTCGTGAAATTAAAAGAAAGGTTCCGTCGCTACTTAAAAATTCTGGGGCCCGGTCTCATTACCGGAGCAAGTGATGATGATCCCTCGGGCATTGCGACATATTCGCAGGCCGGCGCTACATTTGGTTTGCAGCTATTATGGATGGCCATTTTTACATTTCCCCTCATGGCTTCGCTGCAGGGTATGTGCGCCAGAATCGGAATTGTAACCACGCATGGCCTCACCAACACGCTGAAAAAATTCTATCGTCCAGGGATCCTTTACCTGATGCTGATCTTCAGCATCCCAGCCATCATATTAAACATCGGTTCTGATATTGCGGGCATGGGTGCAGTAAGCAACCTGCTCGTTCCGAAAGTACCCGCGTCTGTTTTCAGCGTTTTGTTCACCATTTTATTAATGGTCTGCATTGTTCATTTTCCTTATCAGAAAATTGCGGGCATACTCAAATGGCTTTGCCTTTCCATGCTATTGTACCTGGTGGTTCCTTTCCTGGTGCACGTGGATTGGAAAAATGTGCTGTTGAATGCCCTCATTCCCCATGTGAAACTCAACAAAGACTTTGTAGAAATGATAGTGGCCATTTTAGGAACCACCATATCTCCTTACCTGTTTTTCTGGCAGGCCACCATGGAGGCTGAAAATGTCAATCACAATGTCAGCTCAGTAATGGTTGACAAAAGGATTCTCAGCGATATGTCAGCGGACGTAAATACCGGCATGTTTGCTTCAAACCTCGTTATGCTATTTATCATACTCACCACAGGTATCGTTTTGCATGACAACGGAATTCATCAGATCGACACGGTTGAGCAGGCAGCAGGTGCCCTCGCTCCCCTAGCGGGGAAGCTTTCGTATTTCTGCTTTGCCCTGGGTGTGATCGGCACAGGTTTCCTGGCCATTCCGGTTCTGGCAGGATCCCTTTCCTACATGCTGGCCGAGTCATTCGGATGGCAGCAGGGATTGGATAAAAAATTTCACGAAGCCAAAGGATTTTACTTAGCCATCATAATTTCCCTGACAGTGGGCTTGTTGATTAATTTTTCAGGTATGAGTGTGATGAAGGCCCTTCTCTACACGGCTATTTTGTACGGGATAACTTCCCCGGTGATGATCGCCGTGGTACTCCATATTTGCAATAATAAGAAGATCATGAAGAACTACACCAACAGCAGGCTTTCGAATATATTGGGAACGATCACTTTTTTACTGATGACAATTTCAGCAATCGCCTTGATCTATTTTCAATTTAAATAAGATCAGGGGTGAATATGAGATACTCAGTATTTGAACAAACTGAATTCAAATTATTTCATGCTTAGAAGAAGGTTCTTGCAACTCTCCGGGATTTCCGCTGCTTCTTTACTGATCACGAAAATAAATCCGCATTCAGGAAAATCTTATCAGGCCCTTATTTATCCTGATGAGGTTTCTGTATTAAGTTCGGAAAATTGGTTGCGATTAAGCAGGGCGGGACCGTCCTGGGCTTATCAAAATATTTCTGTCATTATGGACCCGACGGCAGACGGTACGACCGTTCAACTGAAAGCTCCGGGCAGGGAAATAGAAAAAATAAAACTCGGTTGGAAACAGGCTTTTACATCAGATGCAAAATACCTTGGAGATCACTGGGAGAGATCTTATGGGGATCTGGCCTGGCAAACTGCATTGCCAAAGAGGAAGGCGCCCTGGTACCTGCTCATCCATGATGGCCGTGATACCTATGCCTTTGGTGTAAAGACCGGCGCCAATAGTATCTGCTACTGGCAGGCAGGACCACAGGGCCTGGAACTTTTTCTGGATACCCATTCCGGCGGATCGGGCGTAGTACTGGGTGACCGCGCACTTCATGCAGCAGAAATCCTGAGCACCCAAAGTTTACCCTTGGAAACGGCATTTCAAACAGACGCACGCTTTTGTAAAATGATGTGCAGTAAACCTCTGCTTCCAAAAATGCCGGTATACGGAATCAACGACTGGTATTTTGCCTACGGAAATAACTCAAAAGATCTTATCCTGCGGCACACCAGTTTGATGGCCGCTCTAGCAACGAATTCCTCCAATCCGCCATTTTCAGTTATAGATGATGGGTGGTCACTTAAATCCTCCAGGGGAAATGAAGAATGCTGCTGGGGTGATGACTACACCAAATCCAATTCCAAATTCGGAGACATGTCAGTTGTTGCTACAGAAATTAAAAAGCTTGGTATGCGGCCAGGTTTGTGGACCCGGCCGCTCCTGGCAAATAAGACCGACAAACTCACTGCGCTTATTCCTATCCGTGAGGAAGATAAGAACCCGAGGAACCGCTATATAGATCCGACGATTCCCGAAAATCTCCAACGTATCGGGAACAGCATACGCTTGTATAAAAATTGGGGATATGAACTGGTGAAGCAGGATTACAGCACCTATGATCTTTTCGGACGCTGGGGATTTGAGATGAATGAAGAACTGACTTCCTCCGGATGGCATTTTAACGACCGCTCAAAAACCAATGCAGAAATTATACTTGAATTATACCAGACCATTCGCCAGGCAAGTGGAAATATGTATCTGATCGGATGCAATTCCATGAGTCATTTATCGGCCGGTCTGTTTGAACTGAACCGAATCGGGGATGATACCAGCGGAAAAGAATGGGCGCGTACCGTGAAAATGGGCGTGAATGCTTTGGGATTCCGCATTTCGCAACATAATGCGTTCTATGCGGCTGATGGCGATTGCGTTGGCCTCACTACCAACATTCCATGGAGAGAAAATAAACAATGGCTTCAATTGCTCACGGAGAGCAGCGCTCCTCTGTTTATTTCTGCACAACCGGAAGCCGTCGGCGCTGAACAAAAGATGGACATTAAGAAAAGTTTTGAAATGGCATCAGGTTCACAACCGCTTGGCGAGCCACTCGACTGGCTTAAAAATTCAAGACCTGCCCGTTGGAAACTCAATGGAAGAATAGTAAATTTTGATTGGTCATAATGCGGATGGCCATAGAAAAACCCTTTTTTGCATTGCGTGATAAACTGATCGTCAAAACTTAGACGATAAGATTGCTTCCATCGAAATATTGTACAGTCCGGATTTGGTGTGCGTATGCCAGGGCAGCCTCATATCCGTCTTCCATTCTAAAGCTGTTCAACCGCCATGAATTATTTGTTGGAGTCAATTCATGCACCCCATCGAGGCAGGGAATTAACCGAAGGTCCTCTTTGAGTCCGGTACCCCAGGCTTTTAGCAAAGCTTCTTTTCTTATCCATAAGGTATAAAACGCAATCAATGGATCGGGTGAATTCAAAAGAAAATTTCGCTCCGGTTCACTGAATTGATCCTGAACAATAGTCTGGAAAGAAAATGAAATTTTTATTTCTTCGATATCAACACCCAATTCCGAATCTGCGAAAGCGATCAGAACCCATTGACCGGAATGACTAATATTGAAATGGAAAGCATGGTTAAGCGCATTGCTGATCACCGGTTTTTGACGCCGTTCACTATAAACCACGATCGCCCTGGGATCAATAGAAAGGTATTGTGAACTCAGCATCCGCAGCATCTGCCTTCCTGTGGTGAATCTCAATCTGTCTGACTCCTGGCGAAAACGTTCGGCGAGCGCCATCTCTTTATCGGATAGAAGGGACGGGTCTGTTTCTGATACGGGGAATTTCCAAAGATGAACCGTGTTATCCGGCAATAAAATATCCTGAGGGGGTTTAATAAAACTTACCAGATCAAGCGAAGAACAGTGCAGGGTTGGCATTTTCAGATCTCTTTAAGCACAGGAGCTGGTTTTGTATATTCCTGCCTGGGTTGTTTGCCTCGATTGCGTTCATTAAGAATTCCCTTGAGCAGCCGGGCGAGCTCCTGCACATTGGGGTAAAGCAAAAATGTTTTGTGGTCGCCGGAAATCTCATGAATGTTCAACCCCTGCAAAGCAAATGGTTTCCAGCCCAGGTAGATTGGATCATCCAGGTAATACATCCTGTTTTTCACCCGGAACAGATCTATGGTTCCATTATAAGGACTCATCTTATATTTTTCGAAAGCGATATCGTGTTTGCGGTTGATCTTATCGGAATGCTCCAGATGTTCGTCTTCATCAAGTTGTTTTTCAACCAATCCGGTGGGAGCCAGCAGACGGTTGACTTTATAGTTCACCAGCCCTAACTGATAGGATATGGTTTTGCCCGGATTTTTTACCAATGAAAGCAGGATAAACTTAAATTTCGGGAACTGCCGGCGGAACTTCTTACTCATTTTGATGAGCCAGTCGTCGAAGTGCGCAGAATTATCCGCGTAGGTATCAAAGATTGCCAGCATATTTACCAGTTTTCCCATGGCTTCCAGCTGCTTTGCCATCTCAAAAGCAACAATACCACCGAAAGAATATCCCGCGAGATTATAGGGTCCATCCGGATTTTGTTCGAGTATCTCGGAAATATAATAGGCAGCAATATCTTCCATCGTTTCGAACGGCTCGTCAACTCCATTCAAACCCCTTGCCTGGAGACCATAAACCGGCTGATTTACGTCCAATCCCTTCGCAAGCGAATGAAATACCAAAACAGTCAGGCCCGAGCCATGCACAATATAAAGAGGAGGTTTATTACCGTCGGGTTTGATTGGCACCAGCGATTTCCAGGATATGGATTTTTCATCCTTATCCAGCATGAAACTCAATTTTTCTACGGTGGGTGCCTCAAATAATGCTGTGATAGGTAAGCGTTGGCCGGTTTTTTCTTCAATACTTTTCATCACCTTAACGGCAATCAGGGAATGACCACCCAACTCAAAAAAATCATCATCTATGCTGATATTTCTCAATTTCAATGCTTCGGTCCATATACCCGCGATAAGTTTCTGTACATCTGTTTGCGGTTCCCTGTTCTTTTTCCTACCGTAGCCGGGCAGCAGATCCGGATCGGGAAGCGCTTTTTTATCCAGCTTTCCGTTGCTCGTAAGAGGTATTTTATTTAATTCAATGAACAGCCGTGGAACCATGTAGGCCGGTAATTTCGACTGGAGAAAACTGACAATTCCATCCTTATTGAATTCCCCATTCGGAACTATATATCCGATCAGCCGCTTATCGTTTTCCTTATCTTCTTTCGCAACAACAACCGCATGTTTTATTCCCCGGTACTGCTGCAGTACATGTTCAATTTCGCCCAGTTCGATACGGAATCCGCGTATTTTCACCTGATCATCTATCCGGCCAAGGAATTCAATGTTTCCATCGGAAAGGCACCTGGCCATGTCACCGGTTCGGTACATCTTTGCACCCTTTTCGCTGCTGAATGGATCCGGAAGAAATTTCTGACAGGTCAATTCAGGCTGGTTTAAATATCCGCGGCCAACACCCGCACCACCGACAAAAAGTTCGCCCACGGTACCGGTTGCGCATAACTGTTGTTTTGGATTCAACACATAGGCTGTGCGGTTACTCAGCGGCCGGCCGATCGGAATTGCGTGGGAGATTTCCTTTTCTTTTATCGGGTAGGTCAATGAAAAAGTAGTATTCTCTGTAGGGCCGTATCCATTGATAATCGCCAGGCCTGGATAGGCACTCCTTAACTTTTCAATATGTTTCTCAGACAATTTTTCTCCGCCCGCTAATATTGTTTTCAATCCTTCGAAAATGCCAATGTCCAGATCTATCCATTGATTCAGCAAGCTGGAAGTAAACCACATGATATTAACCTTCTTCCTGCCAATCTCTTCTTTAAGCAACGTCGCGTTCAACAAAGTTTGTTCTGAACAGATCACCAACTGGCCGCCATTCAGCAGCATACCCCAATATTCGAATGTAGTTGCATCAAAGGAAGGAGATCCGGTTGACAACAACACATCTTTCTCGCTTAATTTTACATAGTCTGTTGCTTTTACCAGGCTCACTACATTCCGTTGTTCGATCATAACTCCTTTCGGTTTGCCGGTCGACCCCGAAGTATAGATAACGTAAGCCAATCCACGAAAACCTGTGCTCTTAGCGGGAGCTGTAGTGGGCTGTTGAAGTATTTTATCCCAGGCATCTTCCAGCAGAACAAGTTCCCTTTTTTCAGAAGGCGGAATTTTATCGCTGCAATTCCGGCTGGTAACAATGAGTTTTGCGGCCGTATCATCCAACATAAAAGAAATCCGCTCAGCCGGGTATTCGGGGTCAATGGGCACATATGCAGCACCGGCTTTCAGGATGCCAAGAATTCCTACCAGGGAATTCACTGACCGTTCAATGCACACAGGCACCAGGGTTTCCGTTTTCATCCCTTTCTTCTGAAGGTAATGGCCCAGCTGATTGCTTATTTCATCCAGTTCCCGATAGGTTAAATGCGTATTTTCAAATAATATCGCAGTCCGGTCGGGTGTAATCCTGGCCTGTTCTGAAAATAAATCCACGATCGTTTTATCTTCCGGATACCCGCCTGACGAAGTTGGAATTTGAAACTGTTTGGCCTGCTTCGAAGGAATATCCTTTATCCTGATTTCCGGATCCTTTACAACAACACGGAGAATTTTTTCAAATTCTTCCATCATGGACCGGATTGTATCGGGCTTGAACAAGCGCGTATTATAAGACCACTCCAATACAAGTGATTTCTCGGATCCGCTGGCATTCAAAGACAATTCAAAGTTTTCGTATGCGCGCGCGTTGTAAAATAGCTGATGTTTTAGACCTTCAAATGCCACGCCATCATCCAGGCCAAGATCCATATTAAACACAACGGGCACCAGCGGAACGCGGGAAGGGTCGCGTGGTATATTAAGCTTCTTTAATAAGCTGCCGAACGTAAATTCCTGATGGTCGTAATCATCAAAAATTTTATTTTTCCGCTCCTTGATATACTCATTAAATGTAAGGTCATCGTGGGGATGACTTCTCAGCGGCAGCAAATGCACGCAGTGCCCAACAAGCGCATGATGCCCGCTGGCTGATTGTCCGGCAGCAGGAAGTCCCAATACAATCTCCTCCTGACCTGTCAGCCTGTAAAGCAAAATTTCAAAAGCCGAAAGCAGCGTGGTTACCAGACTGCTGCCCGCTTTCGCACCAATTTTTTTTATAGCTGAGACCAATTCCGAATCCAGCGAATAATCATCTCGCTGACTCTTATAAGTTCTCAATGTTGGGCGCGGAAAATCAATCGGCATATTCAGTTGCGGCACATGATCCTTATACTGATCAACCCAGTATAGTTCAATTTCCGCATAAGCCTTGCTTTGGTAGAAGGCCCATTGGTCCTCGGCATACTGGCTGAATGGGAAAGCATCAGGAAGTGAAACAGGGTTGTCTTTAGCGTACCCAGAATAGAATTTGCTCAGATCCTGCAGCATAATGCCCACGGACCAGCCATCACAAATGATATGGTGTGCAGTGAGGGTAAAATAATGTTCGTTTTCGTTCAATTTGAATAAAGCAAACCGGAACAGCGGGCCATTTAGCAGATCAAATGCCGTGGAAGCATCAATTGATTTGAAATCATCAATAAACTGTTTTTGCTGCGAATCATTTTTGGATGAAAGATCGGAATAAACCATATTGAGCGGAACATCCTTATAAATGCATATCTGACTGCCATCTGCGCTGAAAGCGGATCGCAGACCTTCATGTCTTTGGATAAGATCCTGAAGTGATCTTTCCATGGCGGATTGATCAAATGCACCCTCCAGGAGCAGAGAAACCGACTCATTGTAGGACCGGTTGGCATCGGCTCCGCCAATGGCGCAGGAAACCCAAATCTCCAGCTGGGGTTCAACTGCAGGGGCAACGCGCACGATCTCCCGATCACCGAATGGATCAAATTCCACCGGCTTGGCTATTTCGGTCATATGGCTCTTGTCCGGATTCATCGTTTTAATTCACTTGCATATATTTTCCCGGCCTTGCGGGATCATTGATAAACCATGCAGGGTTTCCATCTTGATCTCTTCCCAGTCTTGCACCGGTAACAGGAGGTTTTTCCTGGACTCTGTGCTGGCTTTTATTTTCGTCTTTTCCCCTGGAAGGAAGAAATTCTGCTGCGATCAGCTCATCTACACTTTCCTCAAATTTTTCAATAACCTTATTTACATCTTCCTTACTGTGCGCTTCCGTGAGAAAGCAGGGGAAGCCGTCCCAGATATGAATACCCTTTTCCCGCATCAGCGTAAACAGCAGCTCTGCATAAGGCATTTCCTCCTTGTATTTTATTTTCCAGAGCGAACCGAACTGAGCAATAAATAAAGGCAGATGCTGCTGTTCACAAATCAGATTGAGCGCATCAGCCATGCGCTTAGTCTTCGCCGTTAGTCCTTCCTGTAGGGCCGGACCTTTGGCCTTCATGTAATCAAGTGACGCTTTTGCCGCCGCAAGAGCCAGCGGGTGCCTCACAAAAGTTCCTGCAAAATATGTAACGCCGGCTTCGGGCGTGGAATTGTCGCCAAACTTCCAGGTTCCCCCATCCAGCGCGTTCATAAATTCCTTCTTCCCTGCGATAACGCCTATGGGTAATCCGCCTGCCATAACTTTTCCATAAGTACCCAGGTCGGCC
>PLEB01000021.1 GCA_003136915.1 Chitinophagaceae bacterium | reverse complement strand
ATGTATATGAAGCGCGTATTTTTGAGGGTATGAGAATAAAAAGTAAAAATTAAAAAGTAAAAAGTAAAAAATGGACGCTCCATTTTTTACTTTTTACTTTTTAATTTTTAAAGTGCTGACAAATAATTACTGAGCTTGGTAATCGATACGGCGACCACCTTAATTTGTTCTTCTGCCTGTTTGAAATTTCTTTGTTCGATTGCTTCCCGTATGGAAGGCATTGTTTTAACACCATAGCCCGTATAAAAACCGGGAGCATACAATGCATGCTTATACCAGGGTCTTCCCGGGAGTCCATTCTCCAGCAATAATTGTTGTTCTGCGTGATAAAGGAGCTGGTTGAGCGCCTCGTGATTTCCACCGCTTATCCGGGCCTGCACCCATGCTGCATGCGCATGTTCAACACTTTTTTCCAACATGGATATGGCATTCAGAAGTGGGGAAAAATCAATATAAGGCACTTCTTTTGTTGGTTTGGGAGGAAAGAAAGGCCTGGCTGTATCTGCAGCAAGCTCCAGGTAATTTCCCTTCAGTACTTCGTTATTGATCTTTGTAGTTTCGCGCATATTGTTGAGCAGGGATTGGAGTTCGACGCTGTAAATTTTTATATTGGCGCAGAGGCCCCTGAAATCGAAAGGAAGTATGTCTGCGTCGGCCATGCGAAGGGTCATATGCCCTGCTGTTTTTGAAAGGACAGCCTCGTAGTAGAACCCGGGATCTTTGAAACGAATAAAATCATCATAGGAATCGTAGATGGAATGGTATTCGCCTCCATTATCTTCTCCGCCATAAGCAATATTCAACGCTGGCACGCCCAGGTGCTGAAGAAAAGGGGAGTAGTCAGATCCGCTGCCCAGGGCCTCCAGGCCCATGCTGTCTTTTTCCATTTCTTCCTTCGCATGCACTGGATCGGGGGCAGTAGCCACCAGATGAGCTTTTAGCCTTTCATAAACACTGGTCTTTGTTTGCGGATCCAGGATTCCTTTTGCAACTTCATCCACAAATCCCTGAAGTGCATGTGATCCTCCGGCAGAAAGGAAACCTCTTCCATTTCCGTCTGAATTAACATAGAGGACTGCATGCTGCTTTAATAAGGAATCGTGATCCTCAGCCCATTCAGTCGAGCCGATCAGGGCAGGTTCTTCTCCGTCCCAGGAACAATAAACCAGGGTTCGTTTTGGCTTCCATCCGGTCTTTAACAGTTCGCCTACAGCCTTAGCTTCCTCTAACATAGATGCCTGACCGCTGATGGGATCACTTGCTCCATTCACCCAGGCGTCGTGGTGATTCCCACGGATCACCCATTCATCCGGAAAATCAGACCCCTTGATTTTTGCAATCACATCATAGCAGGGAACAAGCTTCCAGTCGAATTCCAGCTGAAGGTGAACAGTTGTTTTACCTGGCCCTACATGATAGGTGATGGGTAGAGCGCCGCGCCAGCTTTCCGGAGCTACCGGTCCGGTTAATGATTCGAGCAGGGGCTTTGCATCATGATAACTAATGGGTAATACAGGAATTTTCAGCAGGTTCGGTGCGTCATTGTGTGAGGCAAATCTTTTGGCGTCTTTGGTTGCACCGATTCCCGGAGTAAGCGGATCACCCGGATAGATGGTCATGTCCATGACGCTTCCGCGCTGCACTCCATATTCACTTTTATATGCGCCTTTGGGGTACACGTCCCCGCGAAAATATCCGTCATCCTTCGGGTCGGAATATATAATGCAACCAATGGCACCATGCTCCTGTGCAAGTTTTGGTTTGATGCCTCGCCAGCTCATTCCATATTTTACAATGACGATCTTTCCTTTCACGTCGATACCCATTTTTGCAAGCTCTTCGTAGTCTGACGGTATTCCGTAGTTGACAAAGACCAGGGGAGCAGACACATCCCCGTCGTTGCTCCAGGCATTATACGTAGGCAGCTGGCCTTCCTGTCCGCTGCTGGCATCTTCTTTTAAAGCCGGCTCCTTCAAAATCGCCCGGTAGTAAGCAGGAGCAGTCATTTCTAGAATTCTTTTTTTAGGCGTCGGGAACAATACTTCGTAAACATCCATATGAACATCAAATCCATATTCCTGATATCTTTGCCTGATCTTTTCAGCTACTTCCTTACTCCCGGCAGAGCCGAGATGATGTGGCTTTGCAGAAAGCTCACGGATGGTCCGTCCAATATTTTCAGAACTGATGGCGCGGTCGAAAGCAGCCTCTGTATTGAATTCTGCAGTGCCCGAAGAATCAGTAAAACCGGTTACAGTCTTTATCTGAGCCTCCAGATTTGTATTCAGCAGAAGAAAGATTCCGCAGATTGAACTTAATATTTTCATAAATTCCTTTAATTATTTTAAAAGGTACATAAAAATAACTCTTAGTAACTTGTTATGAAAATAACGGATGAATACGTTTAATCCGGAAAAGGTCAGGCAGTTCTTCTTTATTGTCATCCTTGTGCTTCTGGGCATGTTGTTGTTTTCCCGGCTCCAGGGGTTCCTTCCTTCATTTTTAGGAGCAGTCACGTTATACGTGATCATGAGAAAATATATGAAACGTCTCCTGGACCGCAAGTGGAGGCCCTGGGCCGCCGCCCTGATACTGATGTTGCTTTCTTTTCTCGTAATTATGGTTCCCGTTTTCTTCCTGGTTAATACCGTCAGTTCTAAAATCGGCTATGCCATCAGTCACGCCCAGGAACTCACCAGCTCCCTGCTGGTCTTTCTCCGGAATTTGGAATCCCGGATTGGATACCATTTCTTAAATGAAGAAACAGTCCGCAGCCTGAGTGGTATGGCCATTGCGGAACTGCCCCTTATAGTGGGAGCGACTTTCAATTCCCTTCTTGCCCTGGCGATGATGTATTTCCTTTTATTTTTTATGCTTACAGGCTGCAACAAGATGGAGGAATGGCTGGATGATGTGTTACCGCTGAGAAGAGACAATCTCCTGAAAGTGCAGCGTGAGGCAAATAATATGGTGATCTCGAATGCCGTGGGAATTCCGCTGATTGCTTTTTTCCAGGGTACTGTCGCCCTGATTGCCTACCTGGTGCTG
>PLEB01000050.1 GCA_003136915.1 Chitinophagaceae bacterium | reverse complement strand
ATATTGTGTTGAAAAAGAACCGTAGAGCCGGATACAATGGAAATATACGCGCCGGTGTGGATAAACGCGGAGGATACAATGCCGGGGGAAGCATCAATATAAAACAAGGTAAGCTGAATTTTTTTGGCAGCGGAAATTTCAGGGAGCGGAAAACTATTTCTCCCGGAACCACGGACCGGCTGACATTTATCAGTGATCCGGAAAACAAACTGCACCAGGTTGATAATAATATAAACAGCGGTTATTTTGTTTTCGGCAGGGTGGGCGTTGATTATCTTATTGATAACCGCAATACACTTTCACTGTCCGGGACCCTTGTGCACGGAACATTCAAACCGACACTCAACAGTCAGCTTACGCTCGATTCGCTTTTCAGCAACGGATCAAGTGACAGTTCCTTTACCCAACGTAATTCGATCACCAACAACGCTTTTAATAATAAAGAGGGTATGGTCAGCTTTAAGCATACATTTCCCAAAGCAGGTGAAGAATGGTCCGCTGACATGAACTACAGCAATGGAAACAATCCGAGTTTCAACACCACAACTTCCAATATTTATCAGACCATCGGGTCCCCGGATTTCAGTGTTTACCGTCAGCAGCAGCAGGGAAATGGAACCAATGAATTTATAACCGCCCAAACAGATTATACCAATCCCTTTTCCGAAAAATCCAAACTGGAAGCCGGCGCAAGGGTGGCTGTACGAAACGTGGGGAGTCTTAACAACACAAGCGTAATTGATGAGACCGGCAAGGAAATTTTTGAACCGCTGCTTTCCTCAAATTATAATTACCACGACCGGGTAATTGCCGGTTATCTGACATACACAAACACGATCGGCCATTTTGGATATCAACTGGGCCTGCGCGCAGAAAATTCCAATTATCACGGATCCAGCACCTACGCTATTAAGGATGGAGAAAATCCGGGCAGTATAAAAGACACGGCCGGCAGTTTCAGCAATAATTATCCGATCAGCCTTTTTCCGAGCTTCTATCTATCCTATAAAATAAATGATGACGAAGAGTTTCAGTTCAATTATACAAGGCGGATAGACCGCCCGAATTTTTTCCAGCTTTTCCCGTATACCGATTATTCCGATTCGCTAAATCTCAATAAAGGAAACCCGGACCTCAGGCCCCAGTTCACCAATTCGGTTGAACTGAATTATCAGAAAACCTATAATGGAAGCAATACTTTTCTGGCGTCCGTTTATTATAAATACACAACTGAACTGATTACCCGTTATCAAAGTAAGGAGATCAATCCGATTACCGATTCCCTGGTACTCATCAATACTTTTATAAATGCGCAATCGAGTTATGTGGGCGGAATCGAGCTCATTGGAAGAAATTCCATTACGCCCTGGTGGGATCTTACCAGCAACCTGAATATATTTACTTCGAAAATAAATACCTCAGATTCCATTCAGACGGCGCCTGCCAATTATAGCTGGTTTGCCAAACTGAACAGTACATTTAAATTGCCCAAAAACTTTACCCTTCAACTAACCGGCGACTACACATCCAAAACGGTACTTCCACCGGGCGGATCAGCCAGCCAGGGAGGCTCGGGATGGGGACCGACAGTGACCGGAAATTCCCAGGGTTATTCCAAACCCACCGGTTCGGTGAATGCCTCTCTCAGATTTGAATTCCTCAAAAAGAAAGCTGCAAATATTACTCTCAGCATTGATGATATTTTCAAAACGCGGAGATCCGATGTATTTATAAATTCTGCCTACTCAACCCAGGAAACATATCGAATCCGCGACCCTCAGTTTGTCAGACTCCAATTTAATTATCGCTTCGGTAAATTCGATACAGCACTCTTCAAAAGGAAAAACACCAAAGCTGAGCAGGATAATATCCCTCAAAACGGTACGGAAGGCCCTATTAATTAAGGGTTTCCGGGTTATTTCACGGTCTTCTCGCACTTGTATCAATTTTTTACTTTCAAGGTTATACTGTAAAATTGCACGCTTTCGGGCTTGTTAAACCCATTATAAAAGAGTATGGCGAAGAATTTATTGATTGTGGAGTCACCAGCAAAGGCAAAGACAATTGAACGGATTTTAGGGGAAGATTTCGAGGTAAGAAGTTGTTATGGACATATCCGGGACCTGGCAAAGGAGGATATGGGCATAGATCTTAAAAATAAATATAAGCCCACTTATATCGTTCCCGATGAAAAACAAAAAGTCGTCAGGGAATTAAAAAGTCTTGCGAAGAAATCAGGGGAAGTATGGCTTGCAACGGATGAGGACCGGGAAGGTGAAGCCATCAGCTGGCATCTGTGTGAGGTATTGGGCCTTGATCCCGCGACAACAAAGCGGATCGTATTTCATGAAATTACCAAGCCCGCCATCCAATCCGCAGTTCAGCATCCGCGAACCGTGGATATGAACCTGGTAAATGCACAGCAGGCCCGGCGTATCCTGGACCGGATAGTAGGATTTGAACTCAGCCCGGTACTCTGGCGGAAGATGAGTATGAAAAACAACCTGAGCGCAGGAAGGGTTCAGAGTGTCGCTGTACGCATTATTGCGGAAAGGGAAAGGGAGATCAATGCTTTTTCGCCGGTAAGTACATTCAGAATTGAAGCTTTATTTACTTCCAAAGATATATCCGGAAAAAGTGTGGTATTTTCTGCTGAAGGCAGGCNNGCAGAGGAATTTCTGAAAAGCTGCCTGAATGCAAAATATTCCGTTACCGATATCCAGATAAAGCCAGGGAAAAAATCTCCGGCTGCTCCATTCACAACCTCTACCCTCCAGCAGGAAGCGTCCCGTAAGTTGGGATATTCGGTCGGCCGAACCATGCTGCTGGCCCAGAAATTATATGAAAGCGGGAAGATCACCTATATGAGAACAGATAGTGTGAGCCTGAGTGAAACCGCCATGGAGAACCTGAAAAGCGAGATCAATAACAAGTTTGGCAAGAAATATTATCAGCAGCGCGCATTCAAAAATAAAAATGAAAATGCACAGGAAGCGCATGAAGCCATCCGGCCAACCTATATGGAAAACATGAGCGTGGAAGACGCGGACTGCCGGAGGCTTTATGAATTGATCTGGAAAAGAACAATGGCCTCGCTAATGGCAGATGCGGAACTGGAAAAGACCACAGCCATCATCCTGATCTCC
>PLEB01000071.1 GCA_003136915.1 Chitinophagaceae bacterium | reverse complement strand
TTCAACCTGCTGTCTGAGAGGAAAATGCATAGGCAGGAAGTATTGCATTTAACCAAAATGCACAAAATTCTGAACTAGATGGAAACACTTAAGTTTACTAATCCTGTTACAATGCCGCAGATCTTAAGGGATAAAAAAAGAGGGAAACCGGAAAAAAATCTTATCTTATGAGTAATCTTATTTTATGCCAAAATAGGCCAAAAGTCATGATTCAAAATCAAAGGCATTCGCAATAAGAAAAACAAATCCGAGAGTCAGGAACCGAAGTAGACAGACTCTTCGCCCTCCTGAATAAAATCCTACCTCTGTAACACAGCCCCTATCCGGAAAGTTTCTATTTTAATCCCACGCAAGATCCGTAAAAGTGAATATGATTGTAATGACAGTCCTACTTTATGTAAATGGTCGAGTTTATCTGTTGACAATACCTTTTTATGAAAGAAACGAACGACAAACTGGTTTATATAGTAGATGATGATCCGGACGACCGCCAGATCATTCTGGACGCTTTCCTTGAGAACAAATACCTGGGAGACTATGCGTTTATAGAAACCGGAGAAGAATTGCTTGATAACTTACAGGCACCATCCGATTTATACCCTTCACTGATATTGCTTGATCTTAATATGCCCGGCATGATGGGTCTTGATATACTTCGTGAAATCAGAAACCAAAAGCAATATAGCCATATTCCTATTGTGGTCCTGACAACTTCAACCCTCCACAACGACCGGAAATTAGCCTTCGAATTCGGAGCCAATTGTTTTCTCAGAAAGCCGGATACTTTTTCCCATTTAGTTTCCCTGACTGACGCCATCCTGAGATTGTGGCTAATCGAAAGCATATAAATGAACAGTACCGTATCAAAAACGGACAGTCATGCAATGCCTTCCAGATAAATTTTGATTGATTGTCAGTCAAATACCAATCCGGCATTTTTTTAGATCATCCAACCGGGTCTCCTAATCAAGATAATCTTATATGCTTAAAAATTATCTTAAGATCGCGCTCCGCAATCTGACGAAAAATAAAGTTTATTCATTTCTCAATATAGCCGGACTTGCCTCAGGCATGGCCGTGGCAATTATGGTCGGCCTATGGATCTGGGATGAATTGTCATTTGACAAATACCATAAGAACTACGAAAAGGTCGCCCAGGTTATGGAAAATCAGACCTACAGCGGAAGAGTGAACACGGGAAAGGGCGTTCCCATTCCCCTTGCAGGCGAACTGCGCAGAACCTATGGCAGTGATTTTAAATATGTGGTTTTATCCTCCTGGAGTATGAACACCCTGATCAGCGCCGGCGAAAAAAAATTGAACACCCAGGGAAATTATATGGAAGCTGATGGGCCGGAAATGCTTTCCCTGCGCATGCTGGAAGGAACCTATGGAGGCTTCAGGGCGCCGTCATCTATATTCGTTTCCGAATCCATGGCAAAGGAACTCTTTGGCAATGCAAATCCCTTAGGAAAGCTTGTCAAGCTCGATAATGAAATGAGTGAAAAAGTTGCAGGGGTCTATGAAGACCTGCCTGTAAACTCGACCCTGCACGATATAGCTTTCATTGCACCCTTCATGGATTTGACCAGCTGGGTAAATGGACACGAGAATGATTGGGGAGACGGCTCTTTCCAGATTTTTGTTCAGCTGGCGGACCACGCAGATATGCCTTCAGTTTCATCAAAGATTAAATATGCCAAACTAAGGAAGGTGGGCAAGGATAATGCAAAATATAATGGAGAATTGTTTTTGCATCCAATGAGTAAATGGCATCTATATGCAGAATTCAAGGATGGTCAAAATATTGGCGGCGGTATTCAATATGTCCGGATGTTCGGGTTGATCGGCGTCTTTGTGTTGCTGCTGGCCTGCATCAATTTCATGAATCTTAGTACTGCCCGGTCTGAAAAACGAGCTAAGGAAGTGGGTATCAGGAAAGCTATCGGGTCCCTGCGATCGCAGCTGATCAGTCAGTTTTTTGGAGAATCAATCCTGATGGCAATAGCTGCGTTTATTCTTGCATTGCTGTTGGTGCAGCTCATGCTGCCTTTTTTTAATGGACTCTCTGGAAAGCCAATGTCCATGTTCTGGTTCAATCCTTATTTTTGGATGGTTGCCATTGCCTTCGTATTCATAACAGGATTAATTTCCGGAAGCTATCCTGCCCTTTACCTGTCCTCTTTCAATCCTGTTAAAGTATTAAAGGGAAGTTTTAAAGCAGGACCGATGGCGGCCGTACCCCGCAAGCTGCTGGTGCTGACACAATTTACCGTCTCCATTGTGCTGATCATAGGCACCATCGTCGTTTTCCGGCAGGTGGAATATTCCAGGAGCCGTCCGG
Organism: Chitinophagaceae bacterium; assembly: GCA_003136915.1. Classification (GTDB taxonomy): domain Bacteria; phylum Bacteroidota; class Bacteroidia; order Chitinophagales; family Chitinophagaceae; genus Puia. The sequence continues at coordinate 1,036 of PLEB01000071.1, read as the reverse complement.
TTGGGTATAGTCGTGACGGATTGATAACGATCGTCATGCAGACATTCAATTTCCATAATCATTTTGAGGCCCTGCGCCAGGACCTTCTGAAATCCGGGGCCATTGCAGAAATGGCGGAATCCAATACCCCGGTAACAGAGAACGATCATTTTGATAATGGGTTCAAATGGACAGGCATTGATCCAAACGTGCCGGAGCAATTCAATGTTATAGGCGTTACACCGGAATATGGAAAAACAGTGGGCTTTCAGATGCTTGCGGGGAGGGATTTTTCAAGAGAATTTTTTACAGATTCTACTGGCCTGGTGCTGAATGAAGCAGCCGTAAAATATATGGGGCTTAAAGATCCTGTCGGACAAACCATTTTCTGGTATGGAAAACCATTCCGTGTTATCGGTGTCGCGAAAGATATGGTTATGGGTTCGCCTTATTTACCCGTTGAACAGGCCATATTTTATATTGACCATACCATCGGAGGAATTCTTAATATTAAAATCAATCCTTCAATCAGCGCCCATGAGGCCCTGACAAAAATTGAATCGATTTGCAAAATCTATTCACCCGAAGAACCCTTCAACTACAAATTCGCAGACGAAGTGTATGCCCATAAATTCGACGCTGAAGAACGTATAGGAAAGCTGGCGGCATTTTTTGCCAGCCTTGCTATTTTCATCAGCTGCCTCGGCCTCTTTGGAATGGCCTCCTTTATGGCCGAACAACGGATAAAAGAGATCGGAGTTCGCAAAGTATTGGGCGCTTCTGTTTTCAACCTGTGGCGCCTATTATCAAAAGAATTTGTTTGGCTAATCATCATTTCGCTCCTGATTGCCGGGCCCCTGGCTTATTATTTTATGAACAACTGGCTTCAGCAGTATGCTTACCGTTCCGGTATTTCCTGGTGGATTTTCGCGGCCGCAGGTGTGGGCGCAATCTTAATTACTTTAGTCACAGTCAGCTTCCAGAGTATAAAAGCGGCATTGATGAATCCTGTAAACAGCTTACGCTCAGAATGAGCTACAGCTGTCGAAGAAAGTCT
>PLEB01000145.1 GCA_003136915.1 Chitinophagaceae bacterium | reverse complement strand
TTAGCAACGGATACCATGGACATTATTGCAGTAAAAGCTGAACTAATGATCAGGTAGTGCATAAATTTTATTGAAAATGCAGAAAAAATTGTACCAGCTTTTCCGGGACCCATAGCAAGGCCGCAGGACGGCCATCACCATTACCCCGTTTTCGCCGGATCTGAGTAATGCCGGGCCCGTCTAGGACGAAGGAGGAAATAAGAGCAACTGATCCTTTCCACGGTTGTTTTTCTGTTTCTGATCGGGTTCTCCAAAATTAGACAAGCTTATACCCAGAAGCCGGATCTGCTTTCCTTCCGGCGCCGTTTCTTCCAGTAATTGCCTGGCCGTAGATGCAATGATACCGTTTTCATTTACAGGATGAGGATATGACTTGCTCCGGGTGATGATCTTAAAATCACTGAATTTTATTTTTAATGTAACGGTTCTTCCTTTCAATCCGTAATACAACAGACGTTGCTCTACCAAAGCGGCGATCTTGTCCAGCTCTTGGTTCATATCTTCCAGTCGCGTCAGATCATAAGGAAAAGTATCTTCGGCACTAAGAGACTTCGTTTCCCTGTTCGGTTCAACCTGCCTGTCGTCGATGCCTCTGACGATCTGATAATAAAAGTTTCCGTTCTTACCAAAGTGTTTAACCAGTTCTTCTACCGAATATTTTTTCAGCTCTTTGCCCGTAAACATACCCATCTCTTTCATTTTAGCGGCTGTTACTTTTCCAACGCCGAAAAATTTTTCTACCGGCAGGCTTTCCATAAAAGATGTTATTTTGGAAGGGCCGATAAAGGTCAGTCCGTCGGGTTTTTTAATTTCAGAAGCAATTTTTGCCACAAATTTATTGACGGATACACCCGCAGATGCAGTCAGATCCAATTCTTCCTTAATTGATTTTTTAATTTGAGCTGCAATATCCAAAGCAAGACCGATTCCAAGTTTGTCCGTCGTTACATCCAGATAAGCTTCATCAAGGGATAGTGGTTCCACGAGATCTGTATAACGATGAAATATTTCTCTGATCTTTTGGGAAGCGGCTTTATATGCCTCGAAGCGCGGGCGGATAAAAATTGCCTGGGGACAGAGCTTGGAAGCTTGTTTGGAAGGCATGGCGGATCTCACACCAAATTTCCTCGCCTCATAGCTGGCCGTGGCTACCACGCCTCCGCGCCCTTCTGGAAACCCGCCTACAATAACCGGCTTGCCCCTATATTCCGGATTATCCCTCTGTTCCACGGAAGCATAGAAAGCATCCATATCAATATGAATAATTTTCCGGATGGTTTTTTGCTTATCCTCAATCTTTTCCGGTGAATCTGACATAAGAATGAAATGAAATCTAATCAAATATCCTCATTCAAATGCGCATTTAAATGTCAACCGGAAATTTTCATCCTACCTTTGAAAAAAATATACACTGTGATAGCATTTCTTGGAATGGGTTTGCTGGGCTCTAATTTCACCCGTGCGCTCATTAAAAAAGGAGAAAAGGTTCAGGTGTGGAACCGGACCGCATCAAAAGCAAAGGCATTGGAAGCATACGGAGCAAAAGCCTTTGATCATGTTGCCGATGCAGTGAAAGGTGCTGACCGGATTCACATTACGCTGAAGGACGACGCATCCGTAAACGAAGTGCTGGAACAAGCCAGGGAGGGGTTTAAACCAGGGGTTATCATCATTGACCATACCACTACGTCTACCAGCGGTGCCGCAGAACGAACCGAACTTTGGAAAAAACGCGGTTACACCTATATTCATGCCCCGGTATTCATGGGACCGCCCAATGCGTTGGAGAGCACCGGGTACATGCTCATATCCGGCGATCCTGCACTGATCAAAAAACTCGAACCCGAACTTTCCAGGATGACCGGAAAACTTATGAATTTCGGACCGGCCAGCAATACTGCTGCCGGCATTAAACTGATCGGCAATCTTTTTCTAATTTCCCTCACTGCGGGTTTGTCAGATGCACTTGCTCTGGCAAAGACACTGGATATTCCGGCAAAGGAAGTTTCCAACTTATTTGAATCCTGGAATCCGGGATCTATGGTTTCCGGAAGATTAAAGAAAATAATGGAAGGCGATTTCAGTCAGCCTTCGTGGGAACTCAGCATGGCGAGGAAAGACGCCAGGCTGATGATGGAAGAGACACAGAAAAACGGAGTATCGTTAACTGTTATCCCTTCCATTGCAGCCTTGATGGACAAATGGATCTCAAAAGGTCATGGGAATGATGACTGGATGATTATTAGTAAAGGTGTCCCGTCTGAAAAATAAAAGCATTGACGATATTGCAATGGACAGAATTTTTTCTGCTGCATGAAGCACATCACCTGTATAGCATATTTCAATTGGCCCATTCTAATTCAGCAAAACCTCATCCGTAAAAACCCAGCCGGGCTTATTCGGAGAGTTGCCCCATTTCGGTGATTTCTTTACGCTGATTGCTATAATCTTAATATAATTAACCCTGGCTGCGGGAAATTTGCAATCTTCCAGGAAAATAGAAGGAATATCTCCTTTAACAGCGGCCACGGGTTTTATTGTTTGCAATAATTTTAAATGCGTTTTGTAATTCCCGCCCCAAACCTCCACCCGCTCTGGGGGATAAATATCCGAACCGGAATTTTTAAGCATATGCAAACACACAGAATGAAGTTTTACCGGTTTAATAAATTTCAATAAAAGGTCCATATCCTTTTTAAATCCAAGCCATTTGCCGTCACTAAAATTGAGATCGCCGGTTATATGATCTGATAAGGTTGCCGTGCCATCTCCTTTGTACGAATCGGCGGGAAAACTGATAAAGCGGATACTGTCTGGTTTGTAAATACTTTTGTAAAAATGTTGTTCAACCGAATCACTTCCCAGCCAGGTGGTTTTAAAAGCACGCGCTTTGAAATATGCGGTTTTATCTATAACCACATCCTTGTTGAATACTGTTGCATGGATACTGTCCGGATTGGTCCCGTCCAATGTATAATGGATCTCTACTCCCGGAATCGGATGTTTTAATAAAACATGAATGGTATCAGCAAAAACACTATTCGTGGTGATTAATATCGGGGCATTCAGTTGCATTGGAGCATCCTGTTTGAAACCTTCGACAAACCGGATATTTTTGTCTTTTTTCTGCAATAGGGCAATCTCCTCTCCTTTTAAGCCGGTATTCCATAGAATGACTTTTCTGAGGCTTTTTATATTGCCGAGGGGCAAAACGGATGAAAGATCCATTTTAGTTCCCGAAAGAGACAGGCTTTCTAAATATTTCAACGATAGCAGTTGCGCCAAACCCCTTCCTGTAATATTGGTGAAGTTCAGGCTAAGTATACGCAAGTTTTCAAACTGGGCGACCAACTTTAGATCCGCATCGTTTACTGGCATTTTATTCAGGTTCAATTCTATAATTTGTTTTTTGACGGCAATCAGGTCAGCAAGCGTTTTTGAAGAGAACTGGTTCTTATTATAAAAATCAACGACCAGCGCAGGCGATTCCTTTGCAACCGGATAAACAACCCGGTAATTATTGCTTAAGGCTTTGATGGTTTTTTCATCAGCTGCCGCAAAATCATATTTCTCCCCTTCCGGTGGCGCCAGGAATTTTGAAGCAATTAGCCGAAGCGAGTCATTTTCCGGCAACGCGGTCAGTTTCTTTTTGAAATCCGCGCCAGATTGAATCCATAGGTAAATAATGTCCATTTCATCCTTTGATAATTGCGGCTTGCCCGTCAATGGCATATGTTTTTTTTCTTCTTCCGGAAGATGGATGCGTTCTATGATCAGGCTGCTGTCCGCGTTGCCCGCAATAAACAACTTGCCAATTTTGCCGCCTTTTAAAATATCCTCGGGGTTATCCAGGATCAACCCGCCTTTCGCTTTTCCGCTATTATGACAATTCATGCATTTGCTTCTGAATATAGGCTGAACGACATCGGTATAAATACCTGCTTTGTCCACCGGTACTTTTTCTGCTGCCCTAAGAGCCAGTAAAGGCGTGCTGATAAAATCATCTCCGTGTGTAATTCCTGCGCCTAAATAGCCGGAAATAATCACACAGACTATTGCAATAACAGCAACTGACTTTGCAATGGGCGCTTTATACCATCCTGCATTTCTATTCCAGTAAACCAGGGAGGCAATGCTTACAATCGAAATCCCCATCCATTTATGCCACTCTACCGCGCTTCCCGCGTAAGCACTTTCATTGGACAACAGCAAACCCAAAATGACCGTAATCGCGGCAAACAAAGCACCGGCAAGTAATAATGCGGTTGTAAAATCCTGGTAAAAAGATTGTTTATGGAAATCTGAATTAAACCTGAAAAACTCCATACCCATGGCAAGTAACAGGATGACTATGGGAAAATGGACAAACATGGGATGCATGCGGCCGACAGACTGCAACCAGGCAGGTATGCTCATTTTGTTTTCAAACAATACTAAAAAAAGTATGAATATATCTGCAGCGAACAGGAGGTTTTCAGCGAAACGTTTAGCCGCAAATTTCATAATCAAATAATAAAAGCAGATATTCTATGCTATAATACGGTCGACCACTTTACCGGAGGTATCCGTTAACCGGTACCTGCGGCCCTGGCTTTTAAATATGAGTTTTTCGTGGTTCAATCCTAACAGGTGAAGGCAGGTAGCATGGAAATCGTGTACGTGAACCGGATCCCGGACTATATTATAACCGAACTCATCCGTCTCACCATAAACAATTCCTGGTTTTATGCCGCCGCCCGCCATCCAGATGCTGAAGCAGCGCGGATGATGGTCGCGGCCATAATTATCCTTGGTCAGTTTGCCCTGGCTATAGTTGGTCCGGCCAAATTCTCCACCCCAAATTACCAGGGTTTCATCCAGCAAACCTCTTTGTTTCAGATCTGTAACAAGGGCAGAAGATGCCTGATCTACATCTTTTGCCTGGCCCGGCATTTCTTTTGGCAGGTTGGCGTGCTGATCCCAACCCTGGTGGTAAAGCTGCACAAAACGAACCCCGTTTTCCGACAACTTTCTTGCCAGCAGGCAATTGGCTGCATAAGTCCCGGGCAAGAGGCAATCCGGGCCATACATTTTTACGATATCATCAGGCTCTTTGGATACATCGGTAATATCCGGAACGGCTGTCTGCATGCGGTAAGCCATTTCGTATTGCTTGATCTTCGTACTGATTTCCGGATCACCAAACTCCTTGTATGAAAGATCATTCAGTTCCGCAAGTTTATCCAGCATTTTCCGTCGGCTCTGCTTATCTATACCACTGTGATCATTTAAATATAATACGGGATTATCGCCGCTGCTGAACTGAACACCCTGATATATGGAATCGAGAAATCCATTGCTCCATAGTTTTGAATATACTCCCTGTCCGTTCCCTTTTCCCCTGGACAACAATACACAAAATGCAGGCAGGTTTTTATTTTCGCTTCCCAGACCATAACTCATCCAGGATCCAAAACTGGGGAGGTTTCCCTGCTGGGCCCCTGTTTGGAAAAAAGTTAAAGCCGGATCGTGATTTATAGCTTCGGTAAACATGGTTTTAATAATGCATATCTCATCCACAATTTTAGCTGTATGCGGGAAAAGGTCGCTTACCCATGCCTGTGAGTTTCCATATTGCTTAAAATCAAAAAGGGATCCTGCTAATGGAAAATGAGCCTGGTCAGCTGACATACCTGTTAATCGCTGGCCCATACGCACAGATGCCGGCAGATCCATGCCTTGCATTTCCCTCAGCCTGGGTTTAAAATCAAACGATTCCAGTTGGGAGGGCGCACCATTTTGAAAAAGATAGATAACCCGCTTTGCCTTTGGAGCAAAATGGGGAACGCCGGACATGAACGAGGCCGCATCATCATCCATTCCTCCGCTGAATAGATCGGGTATCAGCAAAGACCCCAGCGCCACGCTTCCCAGGCCAAGGCTCATCCTTGTCAGGAATTTGCGCCTGTTTATGCTGAGGTGGTTTTCGATGATTTCTTTTTGCATTTATTAAAATTTTTCTTCATTTTATCGTTGATGNNACCATCAACCATATACCATCAACTTTCCTACCTGTTCTCATGCCCTCAAGATTTCGTAATCGTTTCTTCCAAATTATAAATTGCCGTAATCACCTGCATCATGGCAGCTGCGGAAACCTTATCCACCTTATCATTCATTGGATATTCGCCGGCTGACAGCAATTTCTCCGCATTTTTCTTTTGTTGCGTAAATGTCTGCAGCTGATCGGCATAATAATCCTCCAGTATTTTCATTTCCTTCACATTGGCCTTACGGCAAACGATCATTCGGAATGCTTTTGCAATTTTATCTTCGGTCGGAATAGATTCGATCATTAGGTAAACTGCCAAACCCCTGGATGCCTCGAGTACCGTTGGATCGTTGAGCATTTCCAGGGCCTGGAGTGGCGTGTTGGTATTTGATCTTTTCACTTCACACTGATCCCGGTTGCTGGCATCAAATAAGATCATGGATGGCGGTGGCAATGTACGTTTGATGAATGTATATAAGCCGCGGCGGTAAAGGCTTTCGCCATGATCCTGTATATAGGTTGCCAATATGCCGCGGCCCGAAGTAGAAGCCTCCCATAAACCCGCGGGCTGGTAAATTTTTACGCTGGGGCCCCCGATGGTTTTCACCAACAGGCCGCTGCTGGACAATATAAGATCCCTTATAAACTCAGCAGGCAATCGAAAACGCGGGCCACGGGACAGGAATATATTTTCAGGATCGGCTTTTAATTTTTCAGGTGAAACGACCGCCGACTGACGATAGGCCGCGGACATCATTATTTTTTTGACGAGGTATTTGATGTTCCAATCATGATTTACGAAATCCACTGCCAGCCAATCAAGCAATTCCGGGTTCGAAGGCAGTTCTCCCTGGATGCCAAAATTGCTGGCTGTTTTCACTATGCCCCGCCCAAAAAGTTCCTGCCAGGTCTGATTTACAAATACCCTTGCCGTTAGTGGATTGCGCTTATCAAACAGCCATGCTGCAAGGCCCAACCGGTTTTTAGGATAACTGCTAAAAGGCAATATGGCTTTGGGCGTGCCTGGTTCAACAGAATCTCCATGACTGTCATACTGCCCGCGCCTGAGAATATAGGTCGGCCTGACTTTATTACTGTCGCCCATGATCGAAACAATGAGCTTATTGGTATCCTTTTTATTTATGAAATTTAAAACGCCTTTTACATCATCATCGCTGATTTGCATTAAAGGTTTTTTAGCATAAGTTTCGGGGCCTCCAACCGTAGCCTCCAAACCTCTTTCCTGCACATTATTGAAGAAAGCGAACATCTGGTAATATTCCCGCTGCGAAAAAGGATCATATTTATGGTCATGGCAATGGGCACATTCCAGGGTGACACCGATAAAAGCCCGGCCGAAGGTGTTGGTCCGGTCGGTTACATACTCAACCCGG
>PLEB01000315.1 GCA_003136915.1 Chitinophagaceae bacterium | reverse complement strand
TCATTCAAAATACAATGAATCCTCGGCCCTCCTTGCCGGCGATGTAATGCTGTTACAGGCATACGATTACCTCAATGAAACCGATCCGCGGATCGGCCAAAACCTAATCCGCTTATTAAACCAAACCGGCAAGCAGGTCTGCGAGGGGCAGCAGCTGGATATGGATTTTGAAAAATGCGAATCCGTGACTTTAACAGATTACTTGCATATGATCGAACTGAAAACAGCCGTACTCCTGGCCGTCAGCCTTCAGATGGGTGCTATTGTTGGCGGTGCAGATATTGCTGATCAGCAAAATTTGTATGCTTTCGGAAAAAATCTAGGTCTCGCTTACCAGGTTCAGGACGATTGGCTTGATGCATTTGGCGATCCTGAAAAATTCGGCAAGCAAACCGGCGGCGATATTATTCAGAACAAAAAAACATTCCTGCTCGTCAAGGCCCTCGAGTCTGCTAATCCGCAACAGAAAAAGGATATCATTCAGCTTCTGGATAAAAACGGCATGGATAAGGTTAGTAAAATGATTGATCTATTCGCTGCCTGTGGCGTTGGCGATGCAGCGCAAAAGGCGCAGGAGCGGTATTTGGAATTTGCAATTTCTCATCTCNNGTTAAAGTTTCACCGGAAAGAAAAAAGCCATTAAGGGAGTTATCTGCCTATTTGATTCAACGCAAATTCTAGTACTTTGGCTATTACAAGAGCATTTAAACAAGGTAAGTGACACCTTCCACTGCTATTTCCGTGTTGGGAAAAATTGGCTGGGCTTCCCGTTCAAAATCATCCAGTTTTTCATACTTGGAACTGAAATGGCCAATCAGCATGTTATGTACGCCGGCTTGCCTTGCAATGTCCGCCGCCTGCACACTGGTGCAATGAAATCGTTTATTGGCTCTTTCCTCCAGGTCCTTCAGATATGTGGCTTCGTGATACAAAAGATCCACTGCTTTAACTTTTGAGGCAATTTCCAGATTATAGGCAGTGTCTGCCGAATAGGCATAAGACTTAGGTTTGGGCGCTTCTTCCGTCACCCATGCGTTTTCAATCACTTCTCCACTGCGCGTATGGTAATCTTCGCCCCATTTCAACCGATCAAAAAAAGAAGCCGGAATTTCATATTCATGCGCCTTGACGGGATTCAGCTTTCTCAGGGGTTTGATCTGCCGGAATATAAAGCCCCAGCATTCGATCCGATGGAAAACCCGGAAGCAACTCACTTCGAAACGGGAACTCTTCACAACCAGACCTTCCTGTTGAAGGGGATGAAATTTGAGGCTGAACGCCAGTTGGGTATCTGCAACTTTCAATTGCAGGTCAAAAATTTCTTTCAGGGCAGCAGGCGCATAGAGGTTCAGTTCCTGGTTGCGGCCCAGCAGTCCCATGCTGGTAATCAGTCCGATCAGCCCAAAATAGTGATCTCCATGCAGGTGGGATATGAAAATATGGTTGATCCGGCTCCTCCGGATCTTGTATTTACTCATCTGCATCTGGGTTCCCTCACCGCAATCCATTAGAAAAAGCTGGTCATCCATGGTGATCACCTGCGATGTCGGATGCCGGTCAAAAGCAGGGATTGCAGAATTGTTGCCAAGAATAGTTACCGCCAGCACAAACAGATTTTAAGGTATGATCAGGCGTGGCATCCATAAGGAAGCGCTGCCCGGCAGGAAAAATAATACAAATAGTAATAGGAATGGGATTCGATCGTTTCCATTGTATCCGGAAGGCTTGAATGAATAAATGTTAATCCGTCATTTCTCTTTCTATTTCTTCCAGATGGACCAGATCTGAGGCCTCACTAAGGGATGGCGCGATCAGGACCGTCTCGAATTGTTCATCCTGGTCAAAAATTTTTTTCACGGCCGGCTGAGGCTCACATAACACAAAGGAAGCCCGGTTATCGTAAAAGTGGTTCCTGATATCGAGAAGTTCTTTGGCAGCAGCAGAATCAATCTTTTGAATGTCTTTCATTATGACGATGAGGTTTTTCAAGTCCTTTTTCAGGAAGATCTTGAGTTGCTCCCGGAGTTCCTCTGTCATATTAGCAGCAAGTTCAGGTTCCTGGATGGTAATGGCATGGAATATCCGGTTGGTACTAATTTTGACATTCATAAACACCTGACCTTGTTAACAGACGTTAATAACCAATGGAAAACAGGAATCAAAAATATTCGTTATTATTGTATTAAGCACAATTAGTTAAAAATGGATAATAATTTTTCGGCCCAGGTTAAAGAGATTATATCGTTCAGCAGGGAAGAAGCCTTAAGGTTGGGAAACGACTTTATCGGTACAGAACATTTGCTTCTGGGACTGATCAGGGAAGGCGACAATACTGCCGTCCGGATCCTGAAAAGCTTCAATGTGGATCTTTATGAACTTCGTAAGGAAGTGGAACTTGCAGTAAAAGATAAAACGGGTAAGAATATTGCCAATATCAACAGCCTGCCGCTGACTAAACAGGCAGAAAAAGTGATCCGCGTTACTGTTCTTGAAGCGAAAGCATTGAAGAGTCCGACCGTCGAAACAGAACATCTCATGCTGTCCATTCTCAAGAATAAGGAAAACATCGCAACCCAAATCTTAAATCAATTCGACGTGGATTACGATTTATTCAGAAATGAACTGGGTGTTGTTAAGAGTAATGATACCCGCAGCGAATACGCTGAAGAGAATGATGATGATTTTGATGACGAAAAAAAGTATGCCCAGCAAAAGGCACGTCCGGCCGGCAATGCGAAAAGTAAAACACCGGTACTTGATAATTTCGGACGGGATATTACGCGCCTGGCGGAGATGAATTCCCTGGATCCTATCATTGGCCGGGAAGAAGAAATTGAGCGCGTGTCCCAGATCCTTTCAAGGCGTAAAAAAAATAATCCGATCCTGATTGGAGAACCCGGCGTTGGTAAGACGGCCATCGTAGAGGGATTGGCTCTTCGTATTGTACAGCGTAAGGTTTCCCGGGTGTTGTTCGACAAGCGGGTGATATCCCTTGATCTGGCTGCGCTGGTTGCAGGAACGAAGTATCGGGGACAATTCGAAGAACGCATGAA
>PLEB01000013.1 GCA_003136915.1 Chitinophagaceae bacterium | reverse complement strand
AGCAATTCCCAGCAATTCAGCGGCAGCATTCTCCAACCTTCCCTGATCGCCGAAACTCGTTACAGCAGACGCCAGCAATCCGGGATCAATTCCATAAAATGAAAGCAGGGATTTAGCAACCGCGTTTTCTTTGTAATCCCAGAAAATGCCCTCTGACAATCCGGAAACCGTAGTTAACGGCTCTCCTGTGAGTTTAAGTGCAATATAATCTCCGGGCAGGAGTACTCTGTATATTTTTTCATAAACGCCCGGCTCATTTTCTTTCACCCATTTCAATTTGGATGCAGTGAAATTCCCCGGAGAGTTAAGAAAATGTTCAAGGCAGAAAGTATGACCTAGCTTATCAAATGCATTATTTCCATAGTCAACAGCACGACTATCGCACCAGATGATGGCGGGCCGTAATGGTTTCAGGTCCTTGCCAATGCAAACCAGGCCGTGCATCTGGTAGGAAATGCCGATGCCGCCGATTTCATCTTTAGCAAAGGGATATTTTTTGCGAAGCAGCTCCGTCGCCTGAATCAATTCCTTCCACCATTGATCCGGATCCTGCTCTGCAAATCCGGGTTTTGGTGCCTGAATGGTCATTTCTGAAGCGGGCGAAAAGGTAAGCGCCAAAGGTTGCCCGCTATCTGCATCGAGTAAGGCGGCTTTTACGGATGATGAACCAATATCGTATCCCAAAAAATATTTCACGAGAAAAAAATGAGGGCTGAAAGATAAGAATATAATAATTATTTGGACCTTCCTTATCACTGCAAAGCAAACTTGTTACATTTGAGAATAATCCACATACCATGCTGGAAAGCAAATACCAACCCCTTGCGTCAGTTGGCACGTTCAGAAAACGCATTAGAAAAAGCGTTCTTACCGGAATTGCTATTTTAATTATCAGCCTCCTGTTTGGCGTGGTGGGATATCATTATACGGGAAACATTCCCTGGCTGGATGCATTGCACAATGCATCTATGATCCTGAGCGGTATGGGACCCGTGGTGGAGATCAAGACCGTTGGCGGAAAATGGTTTTCTTCTTTTTACGCACTATTCAGCGGTGTCGTTTTCATTACCAATATCGGTATTATCCTGGCGCCGGCAATTCACCGTTTCTTTCACCGGATGCATGTACAGGTTGAAAAGGAAAGACCCTGATATTAAGGAATTTTCTTGAACACGATCTGTTCGTTTTCCTTCTTGACCACATATCCAAAGAAATCCCTGAGTGTAGTATATTCCTCTGTAGGGAAAAAAGCCTTGTTCAGTTTTAAGTGAACGCGCATCTGGATATTATCTGTATTTTTTTGAATGAGGTATTCAAAAATTCCTTCATTTCCATTGTAGGCTACCCTGGCTGATTTCGGAAGTTCATCAATCTGGAAACCCTTGGGAATGTCCATGTTAAGAAGATAGGTCGCCTCAAGTTTCGACGACATTTCCACCGGGTATTGTCTCTCGGCTGATTTAAAGGGGTTCACTTTATCTTCCATTGCTATCATAGGATTAAAATAAATAACATCTCCGGTAAGCAGGTTCTTCATATCAAAATCGTAATGGATCGTTACCGGGTATTCGTATTGCTTAAGCGAATCAATACCAGTGTTCTCTATGCTTACATCGTTTCCATATTTTGATTGTATACTTTTAAAGTAGTCCTTCTCAGAAATCTTCGCCATTTCCTTTCTAAGTTCATAGCTTTCTTCGTTACCGAGAACGCTTTTATAGCTTCCGGAAAGATATCCTTTCTCATCGTTAATGATAAATGATGTCGTCAACCTGGACTCCTGAAGTGAATCCGGTGAAAGATCAATAAGAAATGGTTTTTCCTGATTAACTATCCTCCCTCCTCCGTTGTAACAGTCAGTTATCAAGTGATCAAATCCGTTGTATGGTTGACTGGCATCCAACTTAAATGTTTTACTACCTGCATAAGCCACGCAAATCACGTAATTGTAATCATCTATCAATGGGTAAACCTGATCAGCAACCCCATGTTCCCGTGTACTCAGAATGACGGGATCAGCGAAAATGTGGGCCTGCCGGAGCATAGCAGTCAGCAATAAATTAATCTCTGCCACATTTCCTCCTTTCTTCTTATAAACCTCCTTTAGTGGAGTTCGAGCCCACATATCATCATGGTCCGTGCAGGAAAAATTATTTCTGACAAAATAGAATATTTTCCTTATTTTTTCTTCCTCTGATTTGCAACCTTCAGTGTTGGCTTTGACGTCATCTGAAAGCCAGACATTATCATGAGATAACTTGATTCCAAAATTATCATCCTGAAGCAATTTCTCTGCAGCTACAAACCAGGTAGTGAATTGATTATGGCGCTCAGAGGTTTCTGTCCACTGAATATAATGCAGCTGAAATGAAACCTTGGAAATATAGTTTTCTAATGTTGTGATATAGGGCTCAATCTTAAGGGGGGAAACATTTTTTTTCACCCATCGATGCTGAACCGAATTTCCCGATAAATTGTATATATCATCAGCATCTGTACCATTATTTTGCCTTATGGTAAAGTGTTGAAAAACTTGTTGGTTGGTGTTAATATCAAAATGACCGTCACCTTGGATTTTAGTCATATACTGGAAAACCGGAGGAACTGTAATCACATATTCGCTCCACAATCTGGGATATTCCCCTTGAAAATCCCATGATCTTAAGTTGAAATAGAAATCCGACTTTATGGTATAGGTTACATCATAAATTGAACCCACCTGCAACGCAGGAATCGTGAACTTCTTAATATCATTGTGCTTGTCATAATGCTCGCTAAATACTGCCTTTTCATCCAACTTTGTTTCAACGACAGCCCCATTTTCCAGATTAAATGTGGAGGCTTTCAGATCTGATAGTTTTTCCTCATCACCTTCATTGTTATGATATAACCTTATAGCGTAGCTTGCAATATCAAATCCATTTCTATTCAGGATCTTCACTCGCCTGAACATGGTGTAGATCATAGTCATACTCGACTTAGCATTACCTTCAAAGGAAGTGCTGCCTACTTCCGCAATGATAACGGCATCGGCACTTGTGTCAAATTTTTGTTTAGATAGATCAAAATCAGCTTGGGTTATTTTCCCAAATTTGATATTCAATTAGTCCTGCCCCTTCAACGTGAATAGAAACAGAAGTCCACAAAAAAACATCCAAATCCCTTTTTTATTATTCATATAGGTTATTATTA
>PLEB01000251.1 GCA_003136915.1 Chitinophagaceae bacterium | reverse complement strand
ATGGTGGATGGTTGATGGACTTTTATTGTGAATTCGCACATAGGAGCCATCCACTATCCACCATATACCATCAACCTCTCTAGACTCTACTCCAATTCTCCCCACTCTTAATTCTATACAAAGTCATTTCGCTGACGCCGTATTTGTCGGCGAGTTTTTTAATGGTGAGCTGGCGGTTATGGCTGGAAAGAGTTTTCTTGATGGACTTTACCTGTGTTGCCGTGAGCTTCAGACCTACTGAACGGGTTGCCTGCACTTTTTTATAAGCACGTTTCGCGGGACTGCTTTGCTGGTGCCGGATCATCTCTTCGAGAGAAACCCATTTTAAATTTTTACTCGCGTTATCCGTTTTATGGTGATTGAGATGGATAACATATTTCTTTTTGGGCGAGTCTTTTTTTATAAACATGCGCGCTATCTCCCGATGCAGATAAAGTGTTCCGTTATTGCCGGGCCGGTGCAGATTCAATGTTTTGTATCCGGTAGTAACCGAACCATTCAACAGTTTGCCATCTGCATGAACATCATCATAATAACTGGCCACTCGGCCGGAAGAAGAAAGGGCGTATTTTTTGCGAAGTTGCTTCCATCCCGGGAACACCAAGGGTTTCCAGGTTTCGCCAGGAATTTTTTTAATCATGGCCTCCGGTTTCCTTAAAGTTACAAAAAACAATAGCGAAAAAATGATCTAAATTCTTTGGACCCGGGATTGGGATCCAGGATGTTTTTCCTGATAATGGCATAAATAAAAGCTTAACCAAATGGAAAATAACGGTTTCAAAAAAGATTCAGGTGAGTTTACCCATGAATTTCAGGAACTCTTTTTCCGTGAGAATCTTTATTGCCGGGATCTTTTTTGCTTTTTCCAGTTTGGAGCCTGCATCCTCCCCCACTACCAGGTAGCTGAGGTTACTGCTCACCCCGCTCAGGATCTTTCCCCCGTTTTGCTCCACGAGATCTTCGGCTTCACTCCGCTTTAATTCATACAGGGTGCCGGTAAACAGGAAACTGAGGCCGGAAAGATTTCCGGATTCCATTTTATCGGAACGCGAACTCTTCAAGTTCAATCCCAGCGCTTCGAGCCTTGCAAGCATTTTCAGGTTATCGGGGTTTTCAAAAAATTGCAAAATGCTTCCCGCTACTTTAGGCCCGATGTCTTCGAGTGCAAGCAATTCATCCAGACTGAATTTTCTAAAATCAGGAAGATAGCTGACCGCTTTGGCCAGGGTCTTTGCCGTTGTTTCGCCTACATGGCGGATGCCCAGCCCAAAAATTACCCGGTGCAGTGGTTGCTTTTTGGAAGCCTCTATGGCCGTCTTCAGATTGCTGATACTCTTTTCCCCAAAGCCCTCGAGGCCGCCTATCTTATCGTAAGGAAGCTGGTAAACTCCAGGTATGTCTTTCAGAAATCCCAGCTCATAAAACTTCATTACGTTGGCGGAGCCGAAACTCCGGATATCCATAGCGTCCTTGCTTACGAAATGAATGATGCGCTCCACGACCTGTGCAGGGCAGTTGATATTGATACAACGCAGGACTGCTTCGTCTTCAGGGCGCACCAGTTCGTCGCCGCAAGCCGGACAATGCGTTGGGAAAACGATCTTCTTTTCTTTTCCCGTACGCAAATCCGTAAGCGCTTTCACAATATAGGGAATCACGTCACCGGCACGTTCCACCAGGACGGAATCCCCAATTCTAAGATCTTTTGAACGCACAACATCCTCATTAAAAATAGAAACCGAACCGACGGTCACCCCGCCAATCGGAACAGGCTCTATTTTGGCAACGGGCGTGATGCTTCCTGTTCGGCCGACCTGAAACTCTACCTTAAGTAGCTTACTCGTAGCCTGTCTTGCTTTAAACTTGAATGCGATAGCCCAGCGGGGATGATGTGTGGTCATGCCCATTTGATCCTGCAGTGCAAAATCATTTACCTTGATAACCATACCGTCAATTTCATACGGCAGCTGGTCGCGTTTGGATTCAAAATCCAGGCAATAGTCAATGACATCCTGAATATTTTTGAAAACTTTTTTTTCTTTTTGGGGACTTCGAAAACCCAGGTTCCAGAGCATGTCTAAAGAATCGCTATGCGTAAGCGGTGTTTTTCTGGACCGGGCGGCATGAGCATTCCCGGTGCCAGCCATTTCTCCCCGCTTGATATCCAGGTTTTCCGAATCAGCGTAATAGCTCACATGATAAAGAAAGGCTTCCAGATTACGTCGTCCCACTTCGGAAGGGTCCTTGATGTGCAGTGAACCGGAAGCCGCGTTGCGCGGATTTGCCAGCGGAGGTAGCTGTTGTTCTGCGAGTTGTGCGTTATATTTTTTGAAGTTTTCTTTATTCATGAGAACCTCGCCGCGGATTTCAACCTGCTCAATTCCGTAATCAGAAAAGGCAGCTGATAGAGGAACAGAGCGGATCTGTTTAATATTCGTGGTGATATCATCGCCTTCCACCCCGTCGCCACGGGTTGCGCCGCGTACCAGCAGATCATTTTCATAGATCAGGGAAATGCTGGCCCCGTCGAACTTGGGCTCAACGCAATAAACGATTGCGGAAAGTTTGGTAAGCTCTTTTGCTTTGCGGTCCCAGTCCAGCAGATCATCGGCATCGTACGAATTCTCCAGTGAGAGCATGGGCACCAGGTGGTGAACGGAAGGGAAATTTTTCGTGAGCGATTTGGCAACACGCTGAGTGGGAGAATCCGGCGTGATGCTGGCAGGATCGGCTGCCTCCAGGTTTTCAAGCGATTTGTATAATGAATCGTATTCGGTATCGGTGATCAGGGGATCGTTCAGGATATAATATCTGTATTCATGAAATACCAGCGCCCGACG
>PLEB01000104.1 GCA_003136915.1 Chitinophagaceae bacterium | reverse complement strand
CTTTGTTCCTGGACCGATGAAGCTGATATGTAGCCTAACACGGGGTCCTTTGGATCGGTTACTCCGTGGATATTTCCTGTAACCTGCGAAGGCTGCAGATCAAAAAGGCCGCCCAGGGACTGGGAGTTTTTCTGAACTGTCGACCAATAATTATAACCGTCGAGGGTCAGTGGATATTGTCGGACCAGGATACTATATTCAATATCCATTCTCGCATCGTTTTGCGGAAAATTTGCTAACTGGGCATGGCTGATCACATCATTACTTAACGCAACGGAAGATCCGAGAAGAATGTCATCGGAATGACTGGTAGTCCAGCAGGTATGCGTACTTACACCGGTCGGCAGCGGATAGATCAGGCCATTGCTTACTCCCCAAGGCGAATCAAAAACTGAAACATGTTCATAGGTTTCCAAATAATCCCAGCGGTAATAATGCGTGTTGTTGGTTGGATCATGTCCACTGACGTAAATTCTGACTGCCTGTGCCCCGGTGGTCGGGTCATCCAATAATAATTCCCAGGTAACGCTGTCGATCGGTGGTGCGATCTTAGGTGCTACAAAATCCGATAAATATTTGTTGCCGTCAGATGTGGTAACTGCAAGTTGATAATTCTGTGTTATATCCAGATTGAGGAGCGGGCTAACATACACCCCATCGGAGCCTGTATCAATTAAGGCGTAACTATTTCCATTGGCACTCTGGATATTCACCTGCGCATTTAATTCCGGGATATTTGTCACCGTGTCGGTAAGATTGCGCGAACGTGATAGCGTAAAACTGGAAGACGCATCACTGCCTGTATTGATGAAGCCGTCGATGGCCAGATAGTGATTACTCGCTTTTATGGCCGGCGGATTGTAGGCTTTTCTGCAGGTGAGTGTGTTCATCAGCATGCATAATAATAAAATATATTTCATTCTCACTTTGACCATAAACCCTAGAATTTAATATTATAGGTTATGAATGGAATCAGGGTTCCGAAAATGGATAGCTGATAACCTTGCACTTTTCCATTTTGCTGCACGAAATAAACAGAATATGCGTTCTGGCGTCCGGTTAAATTGTAAACCCCGAGTGACCAGGAATTATGTGTGAGCTTGTTCACCTTTTGGTTGTCTTCCATGGTAACGGATAGATCCGTTCTGAAATAATCCGGAATGCGGTATTGATTCCTGTCAGAATAATACAATGTGGAAGATCCGCCGACATCGTATACAGCCAATGGCAGTGTGATGGGTCTTCCGGTGCTGTAAATAACATTTACAGAGAGACTGTAGCGATGGGAAAACCGGTAATTCCCGATAAAATTTAAATTGTGTGGCTTATCAAAACTGGCAGGATAATAGTTTCCTCCGTTTATTGTTTGGCCGGCAAGGGGATCGTCCTCTTTCAGGAAAGTTCTGGAATATGTATAGCTGATCCATCCATTTATTTTTCCTGTATTCTTTTTCAGCAAAAATTCGATTCCATAAGCTTTCCCTTTTGTTTCAAAAACATCTGTTTCCAAATGATGATTCAGCAAAAGGCTCGCACCGCTTTTGTAATCAAGGTAATCCTGCGTTTGTTTGTAATACACTTCGAGCGAAGTTTCAATACTGTTGGACCTGAAATTTCTATAAAGACCCAGCGAAAGTTGTCGTCCCTGCTGCGGCTTGATATTCGGATCGCTTAATTTCCAGATATCTGTTGGAGAAATGTTTGTGGTATTTGAAATGACATGAATATATTGCTGCATGGTATTGAAACTTATTTTCAATGAGGTATTGTCTGTTAGGGAATACCGTGCAGAAAGCCTGATTTCCGGTGCGCTGTATGTTTTGATTATTTTACCGCTTTTATAGGACACCGTATCCATCAGCGTAGCCAGTTCCCGGGGCAAGCCAGGAACGTATTGATAAATATCATGCGGCCCCAGGTAATTAAACATCGAGTACCGGATGCCGGCGTTGATCGAGAGGTCGGGTGTAATAGCATATTGGTCGCCCAGATATAACGCGGATTCTAAAGCCTGCTCTGCCGGAACGGTGTTGTTTACGACCAGGGACTGACCGCCCGCCGGTTTATAAGTGCCAGGAAACAGTTTATAATAAATGGAATTCAATCCATATGTGATCAGGTGTTTATTGTTGGGCGCGTAGGTAAAATCAGCACGCAGATAGGTCTGATTAATATCAAAACCAAGATTAAAACCATTTATGGGGACCTGGGTGCTTGAAACGGAATACTGGTAATGGTCGAGGCCCGCCGTAAAGACGGCAAAGGACTTGTTATTGAAGTTGTGTTTCCATTTAATGTTCGCGTTGCGGTTGCTGTATTTATAAGTGGTATCGTTATTCAGGTTGAACTTGTCACTGCTTACATAACCCATGAGGTACAAGGTATTTTTCCCATTAATGATATGGCTGATATGCACATTGGCATCATAAAAACTAGCCTTGCTGTTACTGTAAACAGAATTTGGGATCAGGCCGAGCAGCCAGTTTGAATACGTTGTTCTGACACCCGCAATAATCGAGGTCTTTTCCTGTTTGATCGGACCTTCAATAGTGAACTTGCTGGTGAGTGGTCCGATGCCTCCGGTACCGGACCATTTTTTATTGTTTCCGTCTTTGGCAGTGACATCCAGAACAGACGACAACCTTCCTCCGTATTTTTCAGGGATGGCACTTTTGTATAAT
Organism: Chitinophagaceae bacterium; assembly: GCA_003136915.1. GTDB lineage: Bacteria > Bacteroidota > Bacteroidia > Chitinophagales > Chitinophagaceae > Puia. Next base: position 2,781 of record PLEB01000104.1, on the reverse strand, counting down.
TCTATTCCCTTAACAATATCCGGATCGAATGCAGAGAAAAAGCCAAAGAGGTGACTGGGGTTATAAATTGTTGCGTCGTTGAAAAGGATCAGGTTTTGATCAGCAGAACCTCCTCTTACGTTAAATCCATTACTGGCTTCTCCAACAGAAGTGACGCCCGGAAGCGTAAGCACTACTTTTAGAATATCCGTTTCTCCAAAAACAACCGGCACCTGTTTGATCGTTTGAATATTCAACTTACTTACGCCCATTTGAACGCTTCTGGTGTTTGATGCTCTTTCTGCAGAAACAATCACGGCCTTGAGACTCGCGACATATTCCTCCAGATCTATATTGAGCTTGCCGTCACTGTGAAGTAAAATTTGCCGCCTGGTATCTTTCATTCCAACGCTGCTGATCTTAACCAGGTGGTGCCCTTTTGTCAGGGTGAGTGAATAATACCCGAATTGATCGGTATTCAATATGGTCGCCGGAGAGTCGACAGACAAGGTTGCGCCGATGATGGGTTCACCGGTTTTTATATCACGTATATACCCCGCTACCGTTACCTTCCCGGATGTTGTTTTTGCATACCGGTTTCCGATTTCAAATAATTTGTTATCGACCGAGACCTTTAGATTGGTTTTTTCTGCATTAGCATTTTCATCGAAGATTTCGGATAGTCCGGTGGTATCTCCGGCCGGTTTTCCCTGGTCAAAATAATGTTTGGGCAGAGAAGTTTGAATGCTGAAGCGGCGACTGATAAAGACATTTCCATCGGGTGTTATCGCATAATGAAAGTCTATCCCTTTGAAAAGTTTTTCGAATATTTCTTCAACCGTTTCATGATCTGCCACCAGATTGATCTGCAGGCTGTCGACTTCAACGGGATCATAATAAACATGGTCGCCGGTTTGCGCTTCAATTTCATTTGCCAGCTTCGCGAAACTATATCCCTGGAAGTTACCTGTGATTTTTTTTTGGTCCTGCGCGGAAACATGGAGCCAGCAAAGGCATGAAAAGAGGAAAAGGTACAGATAGGAATACCGCATGTCAGTTCTTTATCTGTGAGTAAAATACAGATACCCGCACAATCGCTTCCTCAAATCTTTTTTTGAAATTGAGTTTGTTAGTCCGGATAAAATTCTTAACCGCGTCCTTGTGGTCCTTCAAAAGATCAAGTAATTCATTTTTCCCACCCACTTCATTAAAGCTGTTATTTATTTTCAGGTAATACGTGTTGTATTGCTTGTATTTCGGATCCTCATATCCGGAAGGCGCCAATAGTTTTTTCTCTCTTCTTACATAAACAGCAGGTTCGCTCCAGGCCAGTTGTTCATAGTATCCATCGCCCGGAATAGTCCCATTCGAATGACCCGCATTGAACCTGATGAAATGATGACCATCTATAATGAAGGAATCCACGTTCTCTTTTGAAATCCCGATCAGTGCGTCATGCGCATAATTGAATGTTACCAGTTCATCTTGAACGAGATCATAGTAAAGGCGCAGATCCGGATAGATCAATCCGTTGTAGGAAACCGAACCGTTAAGCATGCTGTCAGATTGAAAAAAAGCAAAGCCACTTGCCTTAACGCCATTTCTTATGTACTCCGGGCCATTATATAAGCGCGCATTCTCCCCAATTTGAGCTAAATAAGTGTGGTAGAGATTTGAAACGGAACTCGAATAAAAGACTGAATCGGGTGGAATTTGTTGAGCGGAGGATTGAACGGCAAAAAGTAAATGACATGAAATTCCCAAAAGAAAAGCAACACGGTGACTCATAAACGGAAGACGTTTTCCCTTCACTGGCAGTGCCCAATCAGAAGATCGTTTGGTTAGAATTATACGCAGCGGTAAATTAATGAAAATAACCCTTCCGGGCAATTAAAATCGGGCAGTTTTACCTTCTTACCGGCACGTATAAAAGTGTTACCCATTTACTTGTATCTGGCTCATTCATCCGATCGGTAACGAGGGACTGAAAAGCGATGGCCATCACGGTTTTGCCATAATCATTAATGTAATATTCCAGTTGCTTTAATTCTTCTCTGATTGTGTATTCACCACCCTGCACTTCACAAACCAGGAAGTTTCCGGGAACCATGCGGCGCACAAACAGGGAATCTTTTCCCTGCAATAAGCGATTGGTAGGAATGGCAACCTGAACCTCGTAACTGCTGTCATCCTGCCTGCTGACATTTACCATGGGATATCCGGTTATTTCGGCATGCTGGCTTGCAATGCTTTTCCGCAGAGGAATGAGATAGCGGTATATTTCTGCAGTGGAAGGATAAACCGGATTCCTGTATTTGGCCGATAAAAGGAAGGTATCCTTTGTAGAGCCGCGAAATATAGAAACTCCGTACACGTTTTTCGGATCCGAAATGAAGGCGTTGAAATTATCAAGGATGAGGGTCATGTCATTCTTTATCTCCAACGCCTTTTTGTAATTCGCCAGTCTGCTGAGCGGGCTATTTCCGGCGGGAAGTTCGCATTGCCAAACGGCACCTGTAGAGTCGGTAGCAAAAGAAATCAGACTTAGAATACTATTCAGCATCAATTTGCCTGAAAGAATCCGGATGCCTGCTACATTAGCAGATCGATGGTCCAGTTTAAATTCGGCCTCACTAAAAGTAAATGGAGTATTCTTTGTGTGCCGGAGCCCGTCTGAATTTCGCCACCATTTATCCCAATTTTCTTCGCTTGAGAGAATTCGGGATGCGGCGCTTATCGTCGAGTGTGTGATGGTTATTTTTGATAGGACGATTTTTGAAGGAATAAAAAGGTAAATGCAGA
>PLEB01000088.1:5755-10312 GCA_003136915.1 Chitinophagaceae bacterium | reverse complement strand
GAATATGAAGAAAATATCCGGCTGGATTATCTTAAAAGGCTAAATGATCTCTATAACAAATGGATTGATGGGTATAAAGAAGGCGGTCTCCTGGTTATTGATGTGGACAAAAATAAATTTCCGGAAAATGAAGAGCATCTGGGGGAGATCATTACGCGGATTGATGCTCAGTTGTATGGTTTATTTTAGAACCTTCCTTATGATTCGTTGACGGTTGACAGTTGACGGTTGACGGATCAGGTGCGGATTCGCACATAAAGCCCGTCAACCAATTGGGACTTACCCATCGACCAAATAAAAAAGCTCTTTTAAAAAGAGCTTTTAGGAGCAAACAATGTTAAAGGCCGTTAGATGAAATAGCAATGAGCTGCCAAGATGGTGAATTTATTTTTAATTTTACAGGTTTTTCCGATCTTTTTTTAAATGCCCGGCGCTCCTCTTAGAATCTCTTCAGGAACCTGGTGCTCATATTTTTTAAAATTATCTATGAACTGATGAGCCAGTTCAAGTGCTTTTTCCTGATATTCACCAGGATCTTTCCAGGTTTTTTCGGGATTTAGGATATGATCCGGCACGCCAGGACAGGTTTCCGGTATGGCAAAGCGGAAAACCGGATGAACCATCCAGTTGCAATTTCCCAGTTTGCCTTCCAGAACGGCACCCACTATTGAGCGTGTAAAATTTAATGGTATCCTCTTTCCCTTGCCATATGCACCACCACTCCATCCTGTATTGATCAGCCAAACACATACCTGGTGTTTCCGGATTTTCTCACCCAGCATCTTAGCATAAAATCCCGGATGTAATGGAAGAAATGGTGCTCCGAAACATGCGCTGAAGGTAGATTTTGGCTCTATTATGCCTGTCTCGGTTCCGGCAATCTTGGCCGTGTATCCGGAAATGAACTGGTACATCGCCTGTTCAGGCGTCAACCTGGAAACCGGCGGTAATACGCCTGATGCATCGCAGGTAAGGAAAAAAATATTTGATGGCGCCTTACCCATAGACGGGATAACGGCGTTCGGAATATAATCAAGCGGATAAGAAACACGTGTGTTTTCAGTGCGGGAGGCATCCTCATAATTCACCTGGTTTGTTCCAGGGAAAAATCCAGTATTCTCAAGTAATGCTCCCTTCCGGATGGCATTATAAATATCCGGTTCACTGGCTTCATTCAAATGAATACATTTTGCGTAACATCCGCCCTCAAAATTAAATACGCCATGCCTTGTCCAGCCATGTTCGTCGTCACCGATCAGGTGTCTGCTCCTGTCTGCGCTCAGCGTAGTTTTGCCTGTGCCGCTCAGACCAAAGAAAACAGCCGTGTCACCAGACTTTCCCATATTGGCAGCGCAATGCATACTGAGCACTTCTTTCCTTAAAGGCAACAGATAATTCAATACAGAGAACACTGATTTTTTAACTTCTCCCGTATACCCTGTGCCGGCCAGCAAGATCACCTGATGTTTCAAGGAGATAATTACGGCGTTCTTTTGCCGGATACCGCAGCGGACCGGATCCAGTTTTAAACCAGGAGCCACCAATACATGCCAGGCAGCTTTGAATCCTTCCTCCTCGGGCCGCAGAAACATATTATAGGCAAACAGGTTCATTGCCGGTGTTTCTGTGATCACCCGGATGTTAAGCCGGTATTCGGGATCGGCACAAACGGCACTGTCGCGGACCCAGATTTCCGGAAGCAGGTTCAGGTAGTCCGTAACCTGCTTAAATATCAGATCAAATTGTTCTTCCTCCATGGGCTGGTTGTACTGATTCCAATCCACCGTACCGGAAGAAATCTCATCCTTTACCAAATACCTGTCTTTGGGGCTGCGGCCGGTAAATTCACCTGTGCTAATGGCCAGGGCGCCAGAGTCAGTCAACCTGCCCTCATTTCTTTCAATGCACTGGCTCACCAGTTCCTCTGCACCCAGCTGGTAATGGATGCTGCCACTGACTTTCAATCCTAGGTTCATTAATTTTTTCAGGGGAAGACCCATAACAGGTGCTGACATTTTCAATCGTTTGAACCCCAAAACTAAAATTTAATCTTATCTAAAAAAAGCCTTTTTTGAGGGTAATAATTTCGAAAATATTCATAAAATAGAAGATTTACTGTATTATGGTCTAAATCCTGATGTACGCGGGTGCTTCTCATTGAGAATTTTCAGCTTCCTTTACCGTGTTGTGGTCTCATCAATCCTCCCTATTTTTACAATGATGAAATACATGCCGCTCAATCCCTTGATATTTAAGCAGAACCGGCAAAGATTCCAAAAGGAAATACTGCATTCTTCGATAGCAATTTTCGTAAGCAACGATGAAATGCCATCCAATGGGGATTCACTCTATCCATTTAAGCAGAATAGCAATCTTTACTGGCTGACAGGCATCGTTCAGGAGGAAAGCATGCTGGTTCTTTTTCCGGATCATCCTGATCCGAAATACAGGGAAGTGCTTGTTCTCGTGAGACCGGACGAGCTGAAAGAGAAATGGGACGGCAAAAGGTTGCGGGCAGAGGAAGGCAAAGCCATTTCAGGGATCCAAACGATTGTGTGGATGGATACCCTTGACCCGCTGCTGCAGGTGTGGATTCACCTGGCAAAAAATATTTATCTGCCCTCAAACGAAAATGACCGCAAAAGCACTCAGGTACAAACCCGGGAATACCGGTTCATAGAAGATATCAGAAAGCGATTTCCGCTCCATCAATACTATCGCGCAGCTCCAATTCTGAAAGAGCTGAGGTCAGTCAAGACTGGCGAAGAAGTGAAAGTTATTCAACAGGCCATAAACATCACGAACCGTGCTTTTGACCGGGTGATGAAATTTATGCGCCCGGGAGTTTTTGAATTTGAGGTAGAGGCCGAAATTCAACATTCTTTTCTTTCACAAAGGGCAACTGGTCCCGCTTATAGCAGTATCCTGGCTTCGGGCGCCAACGCCTGCACGCTCCACTATATATCCAACAACCAGGAATGCAAAAACGGTGATATGATCCTGATGGATTTTGGCGCGGAGTACGGCGGTTATTGTGCCGATCTTACCCGCACGATCCCCGTGAATGGAAAATTTACCAAACGTCAGAAAGAAGTATATAATGCCTGCTATCATTTGCACCGGTTTGCCAAGAGCCTGCTGAAGCCCGGAACCATTATCAATGAATATCACCAGAAGGTGGGCAAAGAGGCCGACAACATTTTTCAGAAGATTGGTCTGCTCAGCAAATCCGATATTAAGAATGCCACACCGGAAAATCCGGCATACTGGAGATACATGTATCATGGCATTTCCCACCATCTCGGAATAGATGTGCACGACCTGGGAACACGCACCGAACCTTTACGTTCGGGCATGGTACTGACAGTAGAACCTGGTATTTATATCAAAGAGGAAAACCTCGGCATCCGGATAGAAAATAATGTGTGGCTCACAAAGAATGGAAACAAGGATCTGATGAAAGAGATACCCATTACAGTGGAAGAGATTGAAGCAAGCATGCAAAAATGATCACACTTCATGAAACAACTACCACATTTTTTCACCTTACTTAATTTATTTTTCGGATGTGTTGCCCTGATCTGCATTTTACAGAACGGGATCACCATAGTGTATTCCAATGATGGAACACAATATGTTGATATACCGGAAAAGATCTGGCTCGCTCCACTGTTCATTAGCCTTGCTGCCCTTGCAGATTTTGTTGACGGCCTTTTAGCAAGATGGTTAAAGGCAAGTTCCAATCTCGGACGCGAGCTGGATTCACTGGCGGACCTCGTGAGTTTTGGTGTGGCGCCGGGAATGATCCTTTACCAGTTTTTAAGAATGAGTTATATGCGTCAGGCGGATGGTGCAGATGTCTCCATACTTTTACTTCTTCCGGCTTTGATCCTTCCCTGTGCAGCTGCATTCAGACTGGCCGTATTTAACCTCGATCAATCCCAATCGCATTCATTCAAGGGCATTCCCGTTCCGGCAGTGGGAATGATGATCGCCTCTTTTCCATTGATCTACTGGACAAAAAACAGCAATTGGGTAATTAACCTTTTATTAAACAAATGGGTTTTATACGCAATTATATTGTTACTAAGCTACGGGATGGTCAGCCGGTTCCGGGTAATGTCCATGAAGTTCAGCCGCGATGCATCCGGCCAAAATCTGCCCAGAATAATTCTGCTCGTCATTGCACTTGTTTCCATTTTCCTTTTTCAATGGCTCGCTGTTCCCCTCATCTTCCTTTTTTACATTGTATTATCTTTGATCTTTAAAAACAGGATCGTATGAATTTTTCGGTTCAGGTTAAAGTGATGCCTTTGAAGGAATTATTGGATCCTCAGGGAAAAGCAGTTATGGGCGGCCTTCGCAATCTGGGTTTGCAATCGGTAAGCGATGTTCGCATCGGCAAAACCATACAGCTTCAGGTTGAAGCGCAAAATGAAGCGCAGGCAAGAAAAATTGCCGAAGAAGCGAGTAAAAAACTGCTTGCTAATCCGGTGATGGAGTACTTTGAAGTTTCTCTGCTTTGAAGAGAAAAAAAATGTGTAAATGTGTAAATGT
>PLEB01000088.1:0-5743 GCA_003136915.1 Chitinophagaceae bacterium | reverse complement strand
TATCACATTAACTCCATGCTTTATCTCGTTCCTTCTCCTATAGGCAATCTGCAGGACATTAGCTTCCGGGCGCTGGAAACGCTAAAAAATGCCGATCTGATTCTGGCGGAAGATACCCGCACTTCACTAAAACTGCTAAACCATTACAAGATCATCAGACCGCTCAGTTCTTTTCACCAGCACAACGAACATAAAGTGCTTCGCCACCTGGTTGATCAGCTGCTTCAGGGGAAAATCATGGCACTTCTGACCGACGCCGGCACGCCAGGTATTTCGGACCCTGCTTATTTGCTCGTAAGGGAATGTATTCAGGTAAATATCCGCGTGGAATGCCTGCCGGGAGCAACCGCTTTTGTTCCCGCACTCGTAAATAGCGGATTGCCAATGAACCGGTTTTGCTTTGAAGGATTTTTGCCCCTGAAAAAGGGCCGGCAGACACTGCTGAAGAAACTTGCTGCTGAACAAAGAACAATGGTCTTTTACGAGTCGCCGCTCAGGCTCCTGAAAACCCTCCGGGAATTCATGTTGTATTTTGGCCCGGACAGAAGATGTTGTGTAAGCCGTGAACTAACTAAATTGTATGAGGAAAATATCCGCGGATCACTGCAACAAGTAACTGATCACTTTGCGGAGAAAGGAGTCAAAGGGGAAATTGTGCTCGTGCTGGAAGGCACGGGATAGATTTTTATGCATTATTTTTATTAGTTAAGTTATGAACCAGACACGTATTTTGCCAGATAAGATATTTCAAATTGCCATCTGTTTGCTCCTTGCCCAGGGCATGGCCATTGTCGGTTTTGCGCAGCCTGACCGCTGGCAACAACGCGTAAAGTATTTCATGGATATTGATATGAATGTGACCAGCAACCGGTTTACAGGAAAACAACACCTCGAATACAGCAATCATTCTCCGGACACATTAAGAAAAGTTTTTTACCATTTATACTGGAATGCTTTTCAGCCGAACAGCATGATGGATAACCACAGCCGGGCACTTGGGCAAATCCTTATTCATGGAAATCCCGACTGGGATGAACGCGTCCGGGACAGGATCCAACACTTAAAACCAGATGAAATCGGCTATCAGAAAATATTATCTCTCAAAATGAATGGTGTGCCGCAACCGTTTAAAATGGAAGAGACTATTCTTGAAGTAAATCTAACAAAGCCCATTCTTCCAAACAGTACAGTAAACTTTGATATGGAATTTGAGGGCCAGGTGCCTTTGCAAATCCGCAGGAGCGGTCGCGACAATCCCGAAACCCAGGTTCGCTATTCCATGAGTCAATGGTATCCTAAGATATGCGAATACGACTATGCGGGCTGGCATCCGACACCTTATGTTGCACGGGAATTCTATGGCGTGTGGGGGGATTTTGATGTAAAAATCCGCATAGATAAGACATATATCCTGGGCGGAACCGGATATTTACAAAATCCTAATCAGATCGGCTATGGATATGAATCGTCCGGCACCAAAGTTATGCGGCCTGCCGGTGATAAACTTACCTGGCATTTCTTTGCCCCGAACGTACACGATTTTGTATGGGCTGCCGATCCCGGCTTCAAACACGCGACTAAAAAAATCCGAAATGATCTTACCCTGCACGTGCTCTATAAAAGAACGAATGTTCCGGAAAAAAAATGGTTGGATATTCTTGATCAGGCTGCCCTCGTTCTGCCATTCATTGAGCGGACCTATGGCCCTTATCCATATAAACAATATTCATTTATTCATGGAGGTGATGGTGGGATGGAATATCCTATGGCAACTCTTTTGAAAGATGCCAGCGGCTGGATGCATGAATTTATGCATAGCTGGTATCAGGGCATGCTGGGCACAAATGAATTGAAATATCCCTGGATGGATGAAGGATTCACTCAATACGCTGCTGCGCGGAATTGGGGCCATTTAAATAAAGATACTTCTGCAGATCAGATCTATAAACAAGAATACGATGCGTATTTATCGCTTGCTAAAAGCAATTTTCAGGAACCTTCGAGTACTTATGCAGATTTTTTCAGCACCAACCTGGGATATGAAATCTCGTCTTATTATAAAGGAACCGTATTTATGGTGCAATTGGGATATATTGTCGGGGATGAAGTACTGGACAAGATTCTGTTGGAATATTACCGGCAGTGGAGATTCAAACATCCGAATGCGGATGATTTTATGCGGATTGCAGAAAAAGTCAGCGATATGCAGCTTGATTGGTATAAGGATTTTTGGATCAACAGCACAAAAAGCATCGATTACGGGATTGATAGTTTATGGGAAGTGAATGGAAGAACAAGGATCCGTTTGCGTATGATCGGCAAGGTGCCCATGCCCATTGATGTGCTCCTGCAATTCAAAGATGGCAGCCGTCAGCTGGCTTATATTCCGCAGTACCTGATGTTTGGTTCAAAGCCGATAGAAAATATTTCCATCCCCCGCACCACATACGAACCATGGAAATGGACAAGTCCCGATTATGAATTCGAAATCAATCGCCGACTTACGGATCTGAAAATAATAGAAATAGATCCGTCTCACCGGATGGCGGATATTGACCGGGCCAATAACCGGTTGGAATTGCATTGGTAGTGCCGGGACATAAAAATCACTATCTCCTGAAATATTTATTAATGGCCTCTACCCGGTTACCAACATGGAGTTTTTCATAGATGTGATAAACATGCTTGCGCACCGTTTCCTGGCTGATATAGAGGTTTGATGCAATTTCCTTATACAGCAGTCCGCGGGATAGTTGCTGCAGGATCTCATTTTCCCTGGCTGACAAAGCGGGCAAGGGCCTGGCTTTTCCTGAAAAGGATCCGGCCCACACGCCGCTTCCGGAATCAGGGTATTGAAAAACGCGCACGACCCTTCTGGCGATCTGGCTGCTCATGGGAGCGCCCCCTTCCACAATTTCCCTGATGGCATCCAGCAAACTGCCCGGAAGCGTTTTCTTGAGAATATATCCGTTGGCTCCTGCATGCAGTGCCTCGAATATTTTTTCATCATCTTCATATACCGTACACATCAAAAATTGTATGCCGGGATATTTTGGCTTGAGTTCGCAAATGATATCCGTGCCGTTTTCATCATTACCCAGATTGATATCCATCAGCACCACCTGGGGCTTCAGCGCTGGAATCAGGATAATGGCTTCCTGAAAACAACAACAACTTCCGGCTAATTCAAATCCGTCTGCCTTCAGGATCATCAGTTCCAATACATTTCGTATTTCAGTATTGTCCTCTACAATGCATACAGAGATGGACATTGGGTTTAAGTTTGAAGTTCAAGATATTTTCGTTGACGGTTGACAGTTGACGGTTGACGGATCTCAGGTTCGAATTCAAAACTAAGGGCAGTCAACCGTCAACCGTCAACCTTTCCACCGGAAGGCTTAAATTTACCTTACCTCCAACAGGCCAAAAAAGTAAAATCACCCTAAAACACTTCATGCATTCCCTTTTCTTACCTGCGCTGATCAGCTTATGCATAGGGATTCTGCTGATTGTTATTCTCACAACAAAATACAGGGTCCACGCATTTTTCGCTTTGATAATTTCCTGCTTTGTGGTGGGTTTGGGTGTTCAGCTTCCCACTGGGGAAATCATTGCTTCAATAAAAGATGGTTTTGGAAACATCATGAAATCTATCGGATTAATTATTGTTTTTGGAACTACACTGGGCGTGATCCTGGAACATACCGGCAGCACCCGGGTTATGGCGAATTATATTTTAAAAAAAGTTGGTGAGAAACGTGCCCCGGTTGCCATGAGCCTTACGGGATTCCTGGTGGGATTGCCAATTTTCTGCGATTCCGGCTACATCGTACTAAGCGGACTAAATAATTCCCTGGCAAGGCGTACAGGCATGCCGGTTGCCGTACTGGCCATATCTCTGGCCACGGGCTTGTATGCAATTCACTGCCTGATTCCTCCCCATCCGGGTGCTTCCGCTGCCGCCGGAATTTTTGCGATTGATTTCGGAAGACTGATTTTAACTGGCGGGATCATTGCAATACCTGCAGCGGTTGTCGGCCATCTATGGACTAACTATGCCGGGAAAAAAGATCCTGCATTTCTAAAAGAGAATTCAGGTGACAAGGAAATTACTGTTCCATTACCAGGCGTGTTATATGCGTTTCTGCCGGTGTTGGTACCGATCCTGCTCATAACAATTAAATCCTTTCTTACTATTGAAAGTTCGGGGACCGGCTGGCGCTCTGTTTTCTTTTTATTGGGTGATCCGGAAATAGCCCTGGCCATCGGGATACTGCTGGCATTGACTGCAAAGCGCTCGTGGAGAAAAATAGAATTAGGTGCGCTATTACAGGATTCAGCGGAAAAAGCAGGCGGCATCCTGGTGATCATTGGCGCGGGCGGCGCTTTCGGAGCTGTATTGGCAGCAACACATCTGGGCCAGCAAATAAGCACATCATTGCCTCTCGGAAGTCTGGGAATATTTTTTCCTTTTTTGCTAACCTTCGTTTTAAAAACTGCGCAGGGTTCTTCCACCGTTGCAATCGTCACCGCCGCTTCTATTGTTCATCCGCTGTTGCCTTCTCTCGGACTTTCTCCTACAAATGGTCCATTGTTATGCGTTTTATCCATGGGTGCGGGTTCCATGATGATCTCCCATGCCAACGACGCTTATTTCTGGGTTATAGCGAAATTTTCCGGCCTGGATATGAAAACCATGCTCCGGGTGTATACCGTTTCTACTATTTTCATGGGACTTACTTCCTTTGTAATGGTTTGGATTTTGTCTTTGATTCTAAAATAAGTTCTGTTGCAACCGATGGTCGCCTGGAGAACAACTAAATAGGCCCTTTCCTTTGGAGATGGGGAGCAGGGATCCCTGGTACATGAAGGATATATTTTCCACGGAACGATTCTTCTGGAAAAAACTGAATGATCTCCCTGATTTTCGGCCTTGTACCGCTTTCTGCAATCTCCGCAGACAAATCACCGCCTTTTAAGCAAATCAGCCCGTTGGCAAACGGCAGCTCCCCTGCAGGTTCCTCAGGCATTGCTTTAAGAAGTGGCTTCGACCATTTCCATAAATCCTTTAATGGAGCAACGGCACGGGAAACTGTGACATCAAATTTTCTTCCGGTGATTTCCTCTGCCCTGGTATGTTCGGTGCTCACATTTTTCAATTCCAGAGATTCTTTAACGGCCTCCACTACTTTCAGTTTTTTCCCAATACTGTCAACCAGGTGAAAATGCACCTCGGGAAAATAAATGGCAAGGGGAATGCCCGGGAACCCGCCGCCTGTGCCAATATCAATCACCCGGCTTCCTGCACGGAAATCAAAAACGGCAGCAATACTCAGAGAATGCAGCACGTGCTTGTCGTAAAGGCTTCCGATATCTTTTCGTGAAATCACATTGATCTGGTCATTCCAATAAGTATACAGCGCTTGCAGCGCAGTAAGCTGTTCCAGTTGCAACTTCGTAAAGTCAGCAAAATAACGGGTGACTATCTCCATTCCATGCGCGGCTTCTTCCATAATGAAGGTGCAAAAATGAGATAATATCCGGTCATCCAGATATCCAGCAACCACCAGAAAGGAAAAAGATCAATCTCATTCAGTTTTTTCATCGTCCTGAAATAAACTATTCCCTGAATCAGGAATCGCAGTCCGAAGACTGAAAGGGTCAGGGTCCAATGAAAATAAATGAGACTGATAATAAATGCAGGATAAAACAGAAAATGAGTAACTGAATAAATGCTGAGCAG
>PLEB01000215.1 GCA_003136915.1 Chitinophagaceae bacterium | reverse complement strand
TCTGTGCCGAAGACTTAAAAGAAAACAATGAAAACACGATGACTACATTTTGCCGAAAACATTTAATTGATCTTGTGCTCATTTATGAAAACAGTCAAAATCGTAACCAGAATACCTGGTCCAAAATAGTCATTAACAGGGCGGCCACTAAGAATGGATTACCCATACTTAGCGTATCTCCCAAAGCCACGGAGTCCGCATTTAAAAAAATCGTTTTACCCATAGATAGTACCTTTCATTTACGTCAACTTACCCTGGCAGCCTACATCGGCAAATTATTTCACTCGAAAATCCACCTGATATCGCTGAATAAGGAGGTACTCGAAAATGGTAGGGAAGAGGCCATATGCTTATATAAAGCCTACCATTTACTACGGGACAACACCAACATTCCCGTTGAGTGTACAACCGCCGATGGAAATACAATCGAGGAAGCGACTTATCAATACGCAGAGAAAATAAATGCGGATCTTATCTTTATTACCCCCATGAGAAGAACAATGCCTATACTCATCAAATGGTTACAATCGAAGTTTTTATATAAACAGCCCAATTTTTCCATTTTGGCCAGTTAGCTAAAATAATGACTACTAAATCCTTCGATGTAGCACTTGCCGTTTAACGATCCCTGTTTTCGCAGGGATCTCTTCTTAAAACATCGGATTAGTAGATTTCTCCTATTGAAAAGGATTTTATAAATGAAACACAAGCATAATAAAACTTCCTAATCGATGAATAGACTAACTCAAAAGAGTGTAGAAGGTCAAAGGAGTGAACTCTTCCATATGATACTTTTTGCAATGCCCTGGGTTATGATTGGAGAATATTCCTGGGATTTCAGCGACTATGCTTTGGGTGCCATAATAGTCCTTATTTTGGTTGTATGGCTGGGTTTGTACTCTATAAAACTCTATGAACTGGAGGATAGTCTTCCCCAGGATGAGTTGACAGACCTCTACGCAATGGATCCTGCACAGGAAAAGAAGCGGCAATGGCTATTCGCTCTTATTTTCATTTTTGAGGGAATTGCCATTTTGATAACCTGGATGATATTATTGAGATGGCAGCGAGAGCACTGGTTAATCCCATGCTTCGCTTTCATTGCGTGCCTGCATTTTTTTCCTCTGGCCAGAGTCATAAAGCACAACTCTTACTACATTTTGGGGATTTGGATCTGTATGGTGGCTGTTGGAGGGTTTCTGTTACTTTATCATCATATCATTTCCTTGCAAATAGCGAACACCCTGATGACTTATGGTTGCGCGGCTTGAGCTATAGTTGATGGATTTGGCGTCATGATCAGAACTCAGCAGTTAAAACGCAATAAGATGAGTGAGATATTGCCTTAATAAAAAAGCCACAAAAAAGGGATTAATCCGGTTCAATATGTCACCGGCGTGACAGTCCTCACATATCGCAGTTTTACGGAAATTCGAATTGTTGACGTAGCTATTTTGGTGAATGTTCCCGATACCGATGCAAAATGCAAAAGGGATATTGTTTAGCAAGCGAGTTCAACCGCTGAATTGTTTCTTCATCTGGCGGAAGGGTAAATGTAGTCAAAAAACAAAAAAGCCCGCAAACACTGTATTTGCGGGCTTTCGATATTTAGTTTTACCTAAATTAATTGATTTCAGCGGAGAGAGAGGGATTCGAACCCCCGGAAGTTTGACCTTCAACGGTTTTCAAGACCGCCGCAATAGACCACTCTGCCATCTCTCCGCGTGCAAAATTAGGGTTTGAAGGCAAATCACAAAATATACTTGAACGGCCTTCATGGACGGCTCAGCCGGGAGCGGCAGTGAAATTACCTGCATTTATGAATGAAATAAATTGATTTCATGGAAGCAATGTTTAAACGGGTCCGATTTCATCTACCTGTCAAAACGCTGCATGCATTGCGATAAATTAAAAAATAAATGTATAATTGATAATTCATTACTTTTATAGTACCGAATGCTTTAACGATCCAAAACTGCCGCCATGCCTGCCTGTGGGGAGAGCCATATGAATGAGCGCGATTTTAAGTGTCTGTTTGACATCTATAAAAACAGGGTCTTCGGTTACGTGCTTGCGGTTTCACACTCACCTTACATTGCTGAAGAGATCACCCAGGAAATTTTCATTAAACTCTGGCTTTGCCGGGATATGCTGAACGGGCTGGATAATCCGGAAGCCTATATCCTCACCATTGCCCGTAACAAAGCCCTTAATTTTCTCCGAAGAGCGGCACTGGAATCGAAAATATTGCGCGAAATGCAGGCCCGCATGATGCCGGGTTATAATAATGTGGAGGAAATGGTTTTTGTTTCCGACCAGAATAAGCTGCTGCAGGAAGCCCTTATCCTGCTCCCACCCCGGCAACGCCTGGTCTATCGTTTGAGCCGTGACCAGGGTCTGAATCACCAGCAAATTGCCGGCCGGCTCCAGGTCTCTCCCAATACTGTAAAAAACCATCTCGTTTTCGCCATAAAATTCATTCGTAAATACCTTGCTGTACTGAATGCAGTAACCGTTCTCCTGATGGGTTTAGCCCAAGTGTAAGAAATAAAATTTTTCTTTCACTAGTCCTTTCTCCGCTTCCCGGTGTCTTTATTGAACAAAGGCCAGATTTTCTTGCCATACATTCTGTTTTTATGGACCGTTCAGCCCGGATAAATTATCTTTTTGACAAACATCTTCAACGTATTTGCAGCAGGGAAGAATTGGAAGAGCTCATAAACCTTTTGCAGGAGGATAATGCTGGCGCTGCCCTTTCCGGCCGCATGCAGGAACTTTGGGAGGAGGTAAAAGCCAACGATACTTCCTATCCGGTTGACTGGAACAAGATGTATGATACGGTCATCCGTTCGGAGGAAAGACTGCCTGAGATCCGGATAAAAAGAAAGCGCGGCTGGCTCCGGATTGCCGCGGCTGCGGCGATTATATTTTCCGGATCAGGCCTGTATTGGTATCTCAATAATAAATTCGGAAGTGAGGGAAGGCCGCATACAGCCACCACAGATGTAGTAAAGCCTCGAGATTCCCCGCGGGTCAACAAAAGACAAATCATTCATTTGCCTGACGGAAGCACGGTCATTCTGAATGCTGACACCCGGCTAGATTATCCCTCTGCTTTCTCCGGTAAAACCAGGGAGATCTTTCTGAGCGGCGAGGCTTATTTCGATATCAAACACGATCCGAAAAAGCCTTTCCTCGTGCATACCGGTAAAATTGTAACCAAGGTATTGGGAACCACATTTGACATTAAGGCATATCCCGGTGATGAATCTATAAGGGTCACTGTTACCCGCGGAAAAGTTCAGGTGCTGAACGAAAACAAAAGTCTGGGCCTGATCACGGCCAACCAGCAAATTAGTTTTAGCAGGAAAACGGAGGAATATGTAGAGAAATCGGTCGACAGCAAAGTTGTCGTTGCCTGGAAACCCGAAGAAATCGCCTTTAATGATATTACGATGGCCGAAGCAGCAAAAAGGATCGAACTGCGGTTCGGCACCTCAGTGGAGTTCATCAACCCTGCTATTAAGAATTGCAGGGTCACGGCCACATTTTCTGATGATGATATGCTGGAAGAAATACTAACGGTAATCTGCGGTGTTACCAGATCCGATTTCTCAATTCAAAATAATAAAATAAGCATCAATGGAAAAGGATGTAGTGAATAACTAAAAAATACACCCCGGGTGGATCCGGGATGTAGCCGTTTATAAACAATTAGGGTGTAATTATTTAAAACATATCAAAACTATGAAATTATTTCCTGCTGAGGGATTGATGCATGCGTTACCTGCTGTGTCAACCAGTAAAACTAAATCCCGGATCATGAGAGTAAGTTGTTTTATAGTAGCCATCAGTTGCAGCGGTTTGCAAATGCTCATGGCCGGTTCGGGAAAAGCCCAGGGACTTAATGACGTGAAAGTAAGCCTTGAGCTCAACAATGAATCGCTAAAAACCGCTTTTAACAGAATTGAAAAGCAAACAGATTTCAGGTTTGCCTATAACAAAAAAGAAGTTGATAATTACCGCAATATCACCCTTCCGAAAGATAATTACACGCTTCAAAACCTGCTCGAAATACTTTTGGGCAATACCGATTTGTCCTACCGGCTGGTCAGGAATAAGATCATCATATTTCAAAAAGAAAAAGAAGTGGCCGCAGCCGTTACTTCGCAGATCAGTCCCCCGGATGATGGCAGTATAAAAGGAAAGATCACCAATGAAAAAGGAGAACCGATTTTGGGAGCCTCTGTTGAATTAGTGGGAGAGCATAAGGGCGCTGCTGCAAACGACCTGGGTGAATTTACAATTGCTGGAGTAAAATCCGGAAAATATTCCCTTAGAGTTTCGGGTATAGGTTTTGAAACAATTGTTCAGGAAGTAACTATAACCGATAACCAGGTATTGGAATTGAGTTTCCAACTGAAATCAAATAACAATGCGATGAATGAGGTGATTGTTACAGGTTATTCCAAACAATCCCGAAGAGATGTTACAGGGGCGGCTTCTACGATATCTGCTGACGTGGT
Organism: Chitinophagaceae bacterium; assembly: GCA_003136915.1. Taxonomy (GTDB): domain Bacteria; phylum Bacteroidota; class Bacteroidia; order Chitinophagales; family Chitinophagaceae; genus Puia. Next base: position 1,010 of record PLEB01000215.1, on the reverse strand, counting down.
TGAGAAAACGCCGGTGACTAGTATCGAAAGCGTGTTGGAGGGCCGCGTAGCGGGTGTAACTGTTGACGGCCAAGGGGGCCCGGGAAGCGCGCAAACAGTTCGCATACGGGGTGTGGGTACACTGGGTAATAATGATCCGTTGTATGTAATAGATGGAGTACAAATAAGAATGGGAACCGGTAACGGCAGTCAAAATATTTCCAATTTGTTAAACACAGGAGAAATTGAGAGTATAACAATATTAAAAGATCCATCCCTGATTGCCTTGTATGGATCTGAAGGCAGTAATGGGGTCGTAGTTATTACGACAAAAACAGGTAAGCTGGGTGCACCCCGCTTACAATATGATACCTATATTGGTGAGCAGACACCCAAGAATCTGTTTTCCTTAATTACTCCTCAACAGCAGGCCGATGCACTATACAATTCATATAGAAATACCAATCTGGCTTTTCCCTATGAAAGTTTCTATGATACTACTGGCGGCAGTCCACTCCTACCAGATTACATTATTGAAGCAACCGGAACAAATGTTGGTGTAAAGGCTGGCGACCCGGCGGCCGACCCATCATTATATAATTATGCGAATTACAGGATTATTAAAGCCAATAAACTGGGCACTGACTGGTGGAAAGAATTATTCAAACCCGCCATGACGCAAAATCACCAGATCAGTGTGAGCGGTGCTACTGATAAAAGTAATTATGCGATCACTCTGGGCTTCTTAGATGACAAAGGAATTTTGCTGAATTCTTATTTCAAGCGATTATCCCTGCGTGTCAATACGCAGTTTAAGATAGAGCCCTGGCTGCGCATTGGAGAAAATGTGGAATTGTCCTACAGCACCCAGAACTCTGAAGGTCGTTCTGCTACTGGCGATATTGCGGCACTTTTTATTTTATCTCCCCTTCTACCCAAATATGATATTGCAGGTAATCCGGCCGGAACGAACAAAGCGCTGATCCTGGGTAACACTGGCAATCCTTATACATATCGAGTCAATTCCCTTG
>PLEB01000455.1 GCA_003136915.1 Chitinophagaceae bacterium | reverse complement strand
TAAATTTTAGCTAAGTTAATTAAATATATAAATCCCGAAACGGCTATTCGCGGCCTGTTTCGCGTGGCCTGCAAATTACACTTGGGAAAAAACAGCGTTCCATGGTAACCGTTAGCTTCTAAATTCATAAAAAGAAGGACCCGCAATTCCTTGCGGGCCCTCTTAATTGCTACCATTGATACACCTTCAAGTCGTTTACTGATACCCCGGGTTCTGCTTCAGGAATATTTTCCCGGTAGCATTTTCAGCGTCTAATTCAACCTGAGGTATGGCAAAATACTCATTCACCCCTTTTGTAAATTGAGCCGTATTGTTAACCAGATAAAATGAATGCCTGGTTTTTTCAATGCCAACATAGGCGTTCAAAGTAGCAGCCATGGAGCCAGTACCATTGTCATATCTTGCGAGGTCGAAGAAACGATGGCCTTCAATAGCCAGTTCCAACCTTCTTTCCATTTGAATTGCTGTTATNNGGAGCGTACATGCTGTGGGCCGCATCATAAGTAGCATTCAAATAGACATACCCAACCGGGTTAGCCGCTCTTTGACGAACCATATTTACATACGCTTCGGCCTGATCCAGGCTACCGATTTGCGCCTCGCATTCGGCATCCCATAACAAGACATCTGCATATCGGCAAAGGTTTATATTATTCGCATCCACTTCGGCAGCTCCCCAGAATACGGTTTCTGTAGAAGAATAAGTACCCTGCTGGCTGAGGGCGTAGCTATTCTTCTTAGGAACAAAAAATCCATCGTTTGTCTGGTCGCGAATCCAGGTCGTATCAATGATCCCCCAGTCAAAATAAGGCTTGCCCGGCCTGCCGACAGCCCAGTCAAGTCGCGGATCCACAGTTCCGGCCCATGGCCCCGAATTACTGCTCACCAATGGAGGATTGTTAAAACTCCCATCCAATAGAGGAAGTCCGTTTGCATCTGTTTTATAAGCTTGCACCAGATTCCATGATGGGTTATCAAACCCGCAACAACCCGGACCGTGATTATAAGGAAAATTTAATTCATCGCCGGTATCGCCATTTCCCCCGTTGGTTGCAATGGAAGACCCGTCGTTTACAGAAGTCTGACAGGCAAAAACACTCTCAGGTCCATTCTTTTGAGCAGGGTTGAAATTGCTTTCATACAGCGGCTCGAGTGAATAATGTGTTCCGTTATAATTGGTGCCGCTGGAAATAATCTGATCCAATAAGGGCTTTGCATCAGAATACTTGTGTTCGTACATATAGGCCTTTGCCAGAAAAGCCATCGCTGCCCATTTATTTACCCTTCCGATATTGGGTTGCGTGCCTGGCAAATTGGCCACGGCATAACTTAGATCCGCTTCTATTTTTGGCCATATATCTATATAAGCCCCACCGACGATATTAGGTACATCCAGATTACCACTTACATAGGAAATGCTTTCATCCACGTAAGGGAAATTGTTCCACATTTTTTTCCCTTCCAGATGGTAAAAACCACGAAGGAACCTGGCTTCCGCCACATATTCCACCGTGTCTGGCGCGGAGATGGTTGGGGACAGGCGAAGCGTGCGGATTACATCATTGGCACGTTGAATACCCGAATAAAGCACTACCCATTTTTCATCCAGGTAAGAGCTGGTTCCTGCTTGCGACAATGACCAGGTCAGGATCGGTATCGCGTCAGGTTGATCCGATGGAGTAGAACCCTTATATGCATCGTCGGCGGCTTCATTACCATATACATAATTGGAGGCGCCGCTTCCGTTTCCAAGATTTTGACCGGGTACATTTTCACCTGACAAAAGTGAATAGGCGCCGATTAATAATCCCTGCACCCCGGAATTATTATTAACATTTGAAGCGAGCAGGGATCCCTGTGGCTGTAGATTTAATTTATTGCTGCAGGCATGAATTATAATTGCAATAAGCACACATGCAGCAGGTAGTTTCCATCTGAATATATTTCTCATATAAATCTGATTTTATAAAATGAATTAATGTATTGTAATATTTACCCCTACATTATATGTTTTTTGATTATTCGGATACACACCGCCATCAATGCCAAATACCGTATTGGTGCCGGGATTCAATTCCGGATCCAATCCTGAATATTTTGTGATCGTAAACAGATTCAGCGCCTGAACATATATCCTTAGTTTATCAAAATGCAAACGCTGAAGTGCGCTGGAAACGAAATTATAGCCAATGGTTAGGTTTCTGCACCTGAGAAAAGAACCACTTTCCATCGTATAAGAATTAAATACACCCGAATTGCTGAAATTGGCACTTTGTTCAAGCATGGGGATATTCGTCCCGGGATTCGCAACATGGGCTGAAGAATCATTGATGTTGGTTGGCTGGCCGTTTGAGCCAATAAGCTTTGCTGAATTAAGAGCCACATTCTTGCTTATCTGGTTGCCAAAACCCTGGGGGAAATCGGTTGACCCCTTAACCGAATTCAGAATATCATTGCCTACAGAAGCATACAGGAACATGTACAAATCAAAGTTTTTATAATCCACCGAAATATTCAAGCCCGCGCTAAATTTTGGATTTGGATTACCAAAGAAGGTTCTGTCATTATTATCAATCACTCCATCATGATTCACATCTGCGTACTTAAATCTGCCGGGGGCGGCATCCTGTTGCTTGGGAGAATTCTTCACGTCAGCATAACTTTGGAACAATCCGATAACTTTGTAACCAAAGAATTCGCCAAGGGGTTCCCCTGGCTGTATCCTTGACGTGATCGTTTGCGCACCTGTAGGTTGATCTATGTACAGGGTTCCGGGAGGAAGACTGACGACCTTATTATTATAGGACGTAAACGTACCGGTCAAGTCAAACCTGAGATCACTATGGATATACCCGTGATAGGTAAGTGACATATCAATACCCGTATTCTGAACATCGCCGGAATTTAAAAATGGATCCTGTGTGCCTCCATTGGTTCCGGGAACCTTCGGGATAAATAACAACCCGCTGATCAGTTTTTTATACCAATCAAAACTGAAATCAATTTTATTTTTTATGATCGTTGCGTCAAACCCAATATTGGTCAGGATATCCTGCTCCCAGGTCGTATTGGGATTGCCATACTGGCTGACGTAAAGACCCGCTACGGGATTATTACTTGTACCATTGATATCATAGTAAGACTGATTGATCACCTGCCCATATAAAGTGTAGGCATTGGTTGGATTAATATTGCTGATGGATCCTAATTTGCCCCAACCGCCGCGAATCTTGAGTTCATTTATCCAATCAACATTTTTCATAAATGATTCCTGCGAAATCCTCCAGCCTCCTGTAATAGATGGGAAATTACCATATCGTTGGGCCGGGACAAATACAGAAGAACCATCTCTGCGAAAGGTTGCGCTCAAAAGATATTTCCCGTCATAATTGTAGTCCAACCTGGCAAACAGCGAAAAAATAGCAAGCTGATATGGAGTTACAATGCCATTATCTCCAACAATACTTGAATTGTTGGTTTGGGTGGAAGCCTGACCGAAATTCAGCGTCCAGAGATTTGGTGAAACAGTTAAATTGCTTGAATCGGTAATGTAATAATTACCCCTGGTCGCATTGCTTCCCCTTCCGGTATTATAAATATATTCGGTTCCACCAAGAATGCTAAGATTGTGTTTACCTATAGCGTTGTTGTATTTTAATGTATTGGTCCAGATCAGNNGTAGCAAACCCATTAAGATAATAGTTATCGAATGATCCACCCACACTGGTGTGGAAAGTAAAGTGTTTCAGGAAATCAGCTTCGGCAAACACATTTCCTATCACCTGATAATCCTGATTTTTATTGTTTGCCTGTCGTTCCTGGATAGCCACCGCGTTGGATGCGTTACCAAGACCCTGTGAAATGCCGCCGGCATAATTTCCGGCGATATCGTGCACTGGGATAATATTGGGAAGCTGATATGCAGCATTGATAGAATTCGTGCTATTTACTCCAGGGGCATTCAGATATCCTGGATTCGTCTTATAGATTACGTAGGCATTTTCTCCTACCCGTACATGGTCATCGACCAAACTAAAAGTAGAATTGGCACGTACGGAATAACGTTTTAAACTTGTTTCGATCAATGTGCCGTCCTGATCGAAATAATTAAATGACATGAAATAGGACGATTTCCCGGTTCCACCGCTTACAGACACATTATGACTCATGATAAGCGCCGGTTTGAATATATCGTTGAACCAATTATTGCCGTTTTGCGCAGCCAAAGTAATATGGTTAGTATAGAGGTTATAATCGGCCAGACTGGTATTCGGAGCACCCTGAGGAGCGCCGGTTGGTGTTATATAATATGGCACAACCGGAGTCGGCCCGCTCCCATATTGTGGATCAGAAGCTGTAAGCCCGTCATTGAAGGCCTGCGCCCATTTAGCCTGTCCAGTCTGGGTTGGTGTGGCAAGGTCCCAGCTTTTACTTAAAGGCCTTTGAGTGCCTACATAACTGTCATAAGAAATCCTCATTCTGCCCACACCTCGCCTGGTAGTAATAACAATTACCCCGTTGGATCCGCGCACGCCATAGATAGCAGCACCGCCTGCGTCTTTTAATACCTGGATGGATTCAATATCATTTGAATTGATATCATGCATACTTCCNNCCGCCCGGCGCCCCGGTTGTGAAAACAGTAACACCCGAAGCCTGTCCCTGCAACAAAGCTTCGGTACTTCCTGATGGTGTTTCTTTCATTTCGGCCACATTGACAACAGCGACTGCTCCGGTGATATCCCGCTTTCTTTGGGAAGTATAGCCGGTCACGAAAACCTCGTTAAGGTCACTGGTAGAAATAGCGAGTTGGATTTCGCCGATATCAGTCTTCCCGGCAATTGGTATCCCCGCACTTTCAAATCCAATGGATGAAATATCGAGTACACTGTTGTTTCTTGGAACTTCTATGCTAAAAGCTCCGGAAGAATCAGTTTGGGTTGCGATCACTGTTCCTCTTACCTGCACTGTTGCATTGGTTACAGGCTGTTGATTGGTNNTTATTAATTACCCTTCCGGTAATTTTTCTTTGGGCAAATACGGCGCATGAAAAAAGGAGAAACCCTACAAGCATGCAACTAATTTTGTGTAGCCCGGTTATTTTCTTTGGCATAAGCAATCGTTGTTTTAGTTATTATCAAAAGGGAATTCTACTATAACAATTCCAGAACCCTGCTCGTTTTCGGTATACGTTACCGATCCGTAATTTATTTATCCGAATTGCTGACAAAAGCAATCCGTTTACTGTCCGGCGACCAGGATGGCGCGTTCAGCGTTCCCTGTCCCCCAAATAAATTAGCCACCACTCTCGGAGCCCCACCCGACGCCGGCATGAGGCGAAGCATGACTCTTTGATAGGATGGATGTGAATTAGGATCTATGTCCGTAGGAAAAGAAATAAATACAATCCATTTCCCATCAGGAGATATATGCGGAAACCAGTTATGATACTGATCAAAAGTTATTTGCTCCTGCCCAGACCCATCCGGCTTCATACGCCAGATCTGCATGGTGCCCGTTTTGTTTGCGTTATAATAAATATATTTCCCGTCGGGAGAATATTCCGGACCATCCACATGCCCCTTTGTATTAAATGTGAGTTGTACTTCTTTGCCCCCGTTGATGGATTGTTTATAGAGGTTGTAAATCTTGNNCCGCCGGTCAGCGGTAATATATATACGGAAGAACCGCCTCCGGGCATTCCGTCCCCGGAATTACTGAAGGCCAGTGTTTTTCCGTCGAATGAAATACCGTGGTCATTATTGATTTTAGCTGCGGATCCGGTATTTAATTTCTCCGGTGCACCACCTTCCACCGGGATTGTATATAAGGAACCGTGATCATTGAACAATAATTTTTTCCCGTCGGGCATCCAGTTGGGCGCTTCAAAACGTCCCTTCGATTCATAAATGACCTTCCGGTTCCCGTTCGCTGCATCCATGATCTCAAGGCGGCTGCCCATGACTTCCATTGAAGGCGGTTTGACCATCAATGGATTTGGCTGATATACATTCTCCACAGGATGATCAATCCTTACGTTCCAAATGCGGGCGGAAACCAGGGCATTGGAATCATGTGCGCATATATATAATCCGGCCAGTACCGTATCCTTCAAATCATTCAAATCGTGTTTCCCTACAAATTGCAATGGCTCTCCCGGATTTGCTATTCGCATGATCAAGGTCTTGCCCTTCCGCTCCAGCTGCATGGTTTGCAATCCTCTTTTCTGATAGAAAATCTCTCCCTGGGGATCTTGCATAAATGCCCCTTTCATTTCGCGCCATTGCAACGCGATCAGCCCATCGATATGTGAGCATGCATTCATGCTCACAGCATCTGCCGCGGTAGATTCCCTGACCATCCAACCGATTTTGCGGTGACCGACCGCTGCTGAGGTATCACCAGTAAACTCAAAATCGGCCGTAAGGATAAAATCCCCGGTCATTTTCTTATAGGTAAAGTGAAACTGATCCTCGTTAAACCAGATATTGGCACCGGAACCTTTT
>PLEB01000269.1 GCA_003136915.1 Chitinophagaceae bacterium | reverse complement strand
TTCCCATTTACAGCAACCCAATTCAATGATGGATACATTTTTAGTGGAACATTCAAAATAAACAGGAAAGATTTTGGCGTTGGAGGAACAAGCACCATCTCCGATGATCTGGAAGTATCATTGAATATATTATCCAAAAAAGCCTAAGGATTAACTCTCGATCACAATTGCCCTGATCAATCCCCGCAGCGGCAAATCGGTTTTTAAAAGTGTAGTCTCTGCAAAAGGGGTGAAAGAATTCACACCTCCTTCTGATGGTGACTGGCTGCTGATCATTGAACATGCGCCAGCTAAATAACGTGCATTAGTTCTTATTGCTTTGAAGCTGCTTTTTCAAACCGTCTAAATCCACTACCTCCCATCCTTCTACGATCTTTTTGTTTGAAAGCCTGAAGAAAAACATGAGTTTATAAACAAGCCTGTTATTTGAGGCGGGAAACCCGAGGAACTCTTTGGCTTGGGTTCCGGTTGCTGTTACATTCAGTGCAACCATATCATTCTCGGCAACTATATAGTCTATCGTTAACCTGAAGTCCGGAATCGTATTAAATAAATAATGAAGAAATGACAGCAGGGAACTGTCAGCGATATTATTTTTCTGTTTCCCATCCATTTCGTGAAAGATATAGGCGGGAGAAAAAATATTATTTATAAGATCCAGTTTCCGGTTGTCTATAATCTCGTTTATATATGTACTGACAATTTCTTTGTTTGCCTTTAGTTCAGGATCCCGGTCTTGCCCATAAGAGGTCGTACAAAAAGTAGTGAAAGCGATACATTGGATAGCCAGGATCAGCGTGCGATAAGCACCCGAAAGGTTTCCCGGGATGATGTTGCCTTTGACTCCGGCCATATAATTCTTATTTCCCCCTAAATTAAGAAAATTTCCTACCCTGATGTTCAACCGTTCCGGTTACTTATTTATCCTCCGGATTGCATATTTTGAAAACAAGAGCGGCTAGAGAAGCGTCGGAGGCTACAGCAGCGCCTAAAATTTGCACTATGATATAAGGAATTGCATCACGAAGAGATATTTTGCCGCGTAGGAAAACAGCTAATGTAATGCAGAAGGCATATTGAAGGAATTGGAGAGTTAATCTATTTTTTACTGCAACTTACCCGCGGCATTCTCCAGAACCACGTTGGAAAATACGGCAGTATCGGTGGTGGCAGGAAGATGTGAGCAGAAGCCGATACCGACATAGAATGGTGCATCAATATGAAGCTGAATCGGATCTCCAACCTGATGCATAGGTTCGCCGTTCACACTTACAAAAAGGGCAAAGGCATTACCACGCTTTTCTATCCCGATTCGCCTAACATGTCCGGTAACCAGGTCGGGAAGGCCTTTCCGATTATTAGCACGCATCTCCTTCATGAATTGTCCTTTTTCCGGACGCCAGGCCAGGTGCAGCAGACCACCGCCATGAAGTGCAACCACAGCTTCTTTGGAATCATCATCCAGGCTCTGGCGAATGATAACGAGTGCCTTGCGATCATCGTAGCCTGCAGTATCCGGGAAATTGATGTCGGCCGCCAACGATATATCGCCGGACATTTTCTTCCAGATATAACGGAATTCATCCCGCTGATACCAAACGTTATAACCCGCGGAGACGATAATATATTGCCTTGTAGCGTCGCTATAACTCGATGATCCGGGAACCAGTGCGGCTCCAACATCGCTCTGACCCTCGAACGCGCCGATCCGGGTATGGTCAGTCCGGGTAGTCCGGTGAAAATCTGCAGGGGGTGGCACCTGTTTATGNNGAAGCCTGATGAGATGCGAAACACAATACTAAGGCCCAAAGCAGCCATTTTCGTGAATACATGATATTCATTTTTACTAGATTAAATAGCCAATTCACCGGTACCAAACTTTCTTGCACCAGCCTGGAGCATGGCAAAAGTTACTGATAAAATGTGTTCAACTCCCGGTAAAATGACTAAATCCCAGTCATGCTGTAGTGTTGATGTGGTAGAAATTAGTATTTACCATAACTGATGTAGGTCTGAAGTGGTAAAAAGCAAGCTGTCCTAGAGCAGATATCCCTGCTTTTTCTCACAAAGCCTTTTATAATAAATACGTTCAACAATCTGCTGGAAACCAATATTATATATTTTAAATCAAGCATAATAAATACTTCTGAGATTCCGTTTTGAATCCGAATTCAACCCTTCCTATCAAAAATAACAACATGAAAAACCGGATACTTTCTGTAATCATCATTCTGGCAACCTGTTCATGCACCTCAACGAATCAAATGTCATTGAGTGTGATAAAACCTGCACCTGTCAGCTTACCAGCAAACATCAAATCAGTTGCTTTAGTTAACAGATCCCAGGCTTCAGATGCCAGCAGAACCCTTGATGCAATTCATAAGGCCGTTTCTTTGGAAACGAATGAGATACAGGATGCCGGAGCCCAGGCAAGTTTGCAAGGTCTTACGGATGAACTGATGAAAAATGATAGATTCACTCAGGTAAAACAAATGAAAAACCTAAAGCTTTACTCTTTTGGAGCAGGGGTTTTTCCTTCCGCCTTACTATGGGACTCCGTTGAAAAAATATGTAAGGAAACAAATACGGATGCCTTGTTTTCTCTTGAGCTTTTTGATACAGAATCCAAGCTGGCTTTTGGATCCAGCCAGGCCAATGTGAATTTAGGGCTGGCAAACATTCCTGGGATAGAACAACATGTGAACATGTCAACAAACCTGAAAACGGGGTGGAGAATATACGATCCTTCTACCCGGACCATTTTAGATGAATATATCCTGGGTACCAATTGCGCCTTTGAAGCTTCAAGTTCAAATCCCGCAGCAGCCATTTCCCGGTTCAGCGGAAGAATAGAAGCTGTTAAAGATGCTGGTAATAAAGCGGGAGCGGCTTACGCTGCCCGAATACTTCCATATTGGATCAGAGTATCCAGGGAATATTTTGTTCGCGGCGATGAAAACTTTATGACTGCCAGGCGAAAGGCTCAGGCGGGCAATTGGGACGGAGCAGCACAAATCTGGAAACAGGAAACAGGAAGCAAAAACGGTAAAATTGCCGGAAGAGCCTGTTACAATATGGCTATTATTCAGGAAATAAATGGCGATCTGGATGGCGCAATTCAATGGGCACAAAAATCATATGAAGATTATAAAATTACCCTGGCACTGAGTTATTTAAAAATACTGCAATACCGTAAAGACCAAAATGATTTACTAAAATCGCAGTCTGTTACAGAAGCTAAATGAAAGTTGTGTTCCATTGAGTTTACAGGGAATTAGTGATGGATACAGGCTATTGCTTTCTAAAAGTTTTATACGTGTACCATTTCTGATACCCATCACTCTTTAACATTATTTTCCGATCTGCGTTTTCAAGTTCAATGAAATAACCCGGAGCATCCTTTATAGAATATCTGAAAAGATCGGTGATCCAATAATCTCCGTATTTGTTTTTTATTTCTGATTTTAAGGCAGCAGGCAGCTTGTCTGAAAGCTCATAATTTGCGATTCCCATAAAATCGGCATCCTCCGTATAAAATGCAAATAATGTAGTTCCAAGCTCATCGAAGCTCACTCTGTAATAACTACCTATTTGTTCCCATTTCACATTTCTGGCGTTAGAAAAATGGGTGCCGAATTCGGATGCTACCGGTGCAGGGATCGGGCCATCATTGGCTTTGGCGTAGGAAGCGGTAAACCCAAGAATAAATAAGGCCGCAAGTATTACAATTCTCTTTTTCATTGTTTTAGTTTTTGAGATGAATGAATTATGAACAATAATCACCCCGCAAATGTATTTTGCCTTTCTTATGTTTTTTGGGAAATGAGACGTAACCGAATGAATTTGCGACCAACAAGGAAAATTCTAACCTCCTGATCATGATTTTCGGTTATAGTCGAAGGCATAAATGGTTTAAAGCAGGAGTTTCAGTACTTTTATACAAATCAGTTCATATGGCGAAGGCAAATCTGAAAAAGCCCATTAAATATGAAGACAAATCTGAAGGTCAGCCGACGATGCTGCTTATTTTTAATGCACTCAAAAAGATGCTTTCCCAATACGTTAGGGGCAATTTTTTAGTCCGCGCCGACGGAGCCGGAAACTATTCCATCTATTATAATAAGGAAGTCATCATTGCCAAGCGGAAATTTCCAGAGCTGGCTTTTGCCACCATTCTGATTCAAAAAGGATTTGTCGGATTCTATTTCTTTCCTATTTACACAAATCCGAAATTAATAAATGAACTCCCTGAAAGATTGCTGAAGTGTTTAGAGGGTAAGAACTGTTTCCACATTAAAAAAGAGGATCCGCGCTTAATGAAGGAAGTGGCGGAGGCTTTGGAGACCGGGTTTGCATATTATGGATCAAAAGGCTGGAAATAAAGGATCTGTTAAGCTGCGCTGAGCCGCCCGGCGCTTTGCTTTCTCTTTCCACTTCGGAACCTTAAGGCCGACCACAAGCACACCGTATATAATGAAACTAGCGAACAACAAAATCTTAATTACCGGGGGCGCAAGCGGCATTGGATTAGGGCTTACCGAAAGATTTATTCAGGAAAACAATACCCTAATTATATGCGGAAGGCGGGAATCTGTTTTGAAAGAAGTTTCTGATAAATTTCCTTCAGTTATAACGAAGGTCTGCGATTTATCCGTTGAAGCGGACCGCGTGGAACTTTTTAAATGGGTTTCACTTCATCACAGCGATTTGAATGTGCTTGTAAACAACGCCGGCATTCAGCAGTGGATGTCAGTTTCCGATCCGGATTTTTTTCAACGCGCAAAAGATGAGATTATAACGAATATTGAAGCACCTCTTCATTTAACATCCCTTTTCATTCGTTTAAAATCGTTACACACCCTTATGAATGTAACCTCAGGTTTATCTTTTGTGCCCCTGACGAAAGCGCCGGTTTACAGTGCCTCGAAAGCATTTTTTCACTCCTTTACACTATCTGTGCGCCAATTGTTGAAATCAAAGAACATTGAAGTGATTGAAATAATTCCACCAGCACTCAATACTGATCTTGGTGGTAAGGGGATACACGATGCTGCACCTCCGGTAAGTGACTTTATAGAATCTATATTTCAACAGTTGAAAGAAGGAAAAACTGAGCTGGCATTTGGATTCAGTGAAGCGATGTCTAAAGCGAATCCTGAAGAGCTAAATATTGCGTTTAACCGAATGAATCCAGGATAAACCGGGTGGAGATCACGGCGGTTGTATCCGCTTTTAAAATCCCACCTCCCAATACATTAAAGTATCGCTGGCCGTATATCCCCCGGGTTTCGGAAGAAATGGGTGCTATGCGCCCCAAATCTTCATGGACAGGCAATATCATTTGGAGAGATTAGCCCAAAAACTTACATTGTTAAGGATATACGGTTACTTTAGAGCCTTCAAGATTCTTATATGGGACCAGCGTCTTTAATCATCCTTTTCTTATCAGCAATCGCATTTTCTGCTGGC
>PLEB01000164.1 GCA_003136915.1 Chitinophagaceae bacterium | reverse complement strand
CACGCCAACCTTATTTATCATCGCGAAAGATATTTCCAAGATGCAGGTCCAGGCCGCAGTGGATGAAGCCGATATTGGGAACGTGAGAAGAAGCCAGAGGGTGACGTTTAACGTAGACGCTTTTCCGGAAAATGTTTTTTACGGAACCGTGGAAGAGATCCGGCTGCAACCCACGATATCAGCTAACGTGGTTACCTATACGACCATCATTAATGCACCAAACAACGATCTGAAATTAAAGCCGGGCATGACGGCCAATATTATTATCTATACCAAGGAAGACAGCAATGCACTTCTCATATCCGCCAAGGCGCTCAAATTTAAACCCAGCGCAACATTCTCCAAACAATTTAAAATGCTTGCATCGGAAGCGGATTCTGCCGGTTCAGGTTCAACTCACCATAAATCGGGAACCAGCATGCGCAGAAAAGATTCATCATCCCGAAAAACGAATGATACCCTCGTTGTTGTCACACCCCAGAAGGCATTTGTATGGGTAATGGTAAATGACAGCCTGATCGAAAAAAGAATAATCATAGGTTTGAATGATGATACGCATGTTCAGGTATTACATGGCTTATCAACAGAAGATGAAGTGGTTGACGGCATTCAAAATCCCGCAACGGAGCCTGCGGCTGCTTCAAGTGCAACAAAGAGCCCTTTCATGCCGCAGAGACGTCCTACGACACCCAAAAAACCACCTCAGTCAAATTAATTGAAACGAACTATAAATATGCCTTTCGATGAGCAATAAGATTCTGGAGATTCAAAATATCAAGCGCGAATTCAAGATGGGCACGGAAACGGTGCGGGCATTAAAAGGCGTTTCTTTTGATATCAATGCAGGTGAATTTGTAACGATCATGGGCAGCAGCGGTTCCGGTAAAACGACCTTACTCAATATACTCGGATGCCTGGATAAGCCGACAGACGGAAAATATTTACTTGATGGAGTTGACATTGGTAAACTTGAAAGGAATGAACTGGCGCACCTCAGAAATATAAAGATTGGATTTGTGTTCCAGGCATATAACCTGCTGCCGCGCACATCTGCTTTGGAAAATGTGGAATTACCTTTGTTGTATAACCCGACCATTCCGCAAAAAGAAAGAAGAGAAAGAGCCATACATGCTTTGGAATCAGTGAAACTTGCTGAAAGGCTTGAACATACCCCAAATCAATTGTCCGGAGGTCAGCAACAACGTGTTGCTATTGCCAGGGCGCTGGTAAATGAACCGGTGATGATATTGGCCGATGAAGCGACGGGCAACCTCGATTCCCGAACATCTTATGAAATCATGGCTTTGATCCAGGAGCTTAACCAGCAACAAGGAAAAACGATTGTTTTTGTTACCCATGAACCGGATATCGCGGCTTTCAGCAGTCGCACGATTAATCTGAAAGATGGTAAAGTAATAAAAGACAGCCCAAATGTAACGATACGATCCGCAAAAGAAGTAATCGCGTCGCTTCCTGTAACGGATGATTATTAAATTTGATTTATGAATGTTATAAATCTCCTGCGTATTGCCTCCCGGGCCCTCCAGAGAAATAAACTGAGAGCTTTTCTCACGATGCTGGGAATTATCATTGGCGTGGGAGCAGTAATTGCCATGGTGGCTATCGGGCAGGGTTCCAAGAAAAGCATCCAGGACCAGTTATCGAGTATGGGTTCAAACATGATCACCATTCGCCCAAACAGCAATGTTGTTGCAGGTGCAAGGCTGGATGCCGGGTCTGTACAAACTTTGAAGATTGAGGATGTGAAAGCACTGCAAAAACAAGGACAATATATAAGCGCCATTTCACCCGCTGCTTCAACAAAGGGTCAGGCCATTAACGGAGCCCTGAACTGGCCGACTACGATCCAGGGCGTCAGTCCTCAGTACCTCGATATTCGCGCCTGGCAGGTGAAAGATGGCATTGCATTTTCGGATGCGGATGTTACAGCTGCGGCGAAAGTATGTCTGCTTGGCCAAACTGTTGTCACTAATCTTTTTGTTGGAGGAGAAAGCCCGGTGGGTAAAATCATTCGCTTCAATAAAATTCCTTTCCAGGTAATCGGCGTGCTGGCATCAAAAGGAGAAAATGCTTTTGGGCAGGATCAGGATGATATCATTCTTACGCCATACACTACGGTGCAGGAGAGAATATTGTCAACAATTTATTTCCAGAATATTTATGTATCGGCATTGAATGAACAGGTGACCGATGCGGCCGTTGCAGAGATATCACAGATACTTCGTGTAACCCATCGGCTGAAGCCAACGGATACAGATGATTTTGCAGTGCGCACCCAGGAAGAACTGATCAATACGTTCAGCTCCACGAGCCAGTTGCTGACCGTGCTGCTCACAGCCATCGCCGGCATTTCATTGATCATCGGTGGGATTGGAATTATGAATATCATGTACGTATCCGTTACGGAACGCACACGGGAAATCGGACTTCGGATGGCCATCGGTGCCAGGGGCATGGATATTTTGATGCAGTTCCTGATTGAAGCCATCCTGATAAGCATTACGGGGGGTATCATTGGTGTTGGGTTGGGCATTGTGGCTTCGAAACTGGTGACCATATTTTTATCATGGCCGACCCTGATCTCCGAATCCTCCATTATTCTTTCATTTCTTGTCTGTGCCCTGACGGGCGTATTTTTTGGTTATTATCCGGCGCAGAAAGCATCGCGCCTCGATCCGATTGATGCATTGAGATATGAATAGTGTATTCCCATATAAGAATAGTTTACTAACCAGAACGTTCCGGCAACTATTGATTTTTTGGATGCTGGCGCTCTGCCATCCTGCAATCAAACTGGCGGCCCAGCAATTGACCGTGCATCATTATCTCTATGTTGCTGTTCCCGGTATCCGAAATTATCTCCAGTATGGCGGTCATGGCCTGCTGGTGTTTGATATGGACCATGGCTTCAGGTTCGTTAAGCGGATTCCAACTGCAGGTTTGGACAAAGACGGCCAGCCTTCCAACGTAAAAGGCATTGCCGTTAGCCTATACACCAATTGTGTATATATCAGTACCACTCAATCTTTGCAATGCCTGGACCTGCTTACTGAAAAATTGGTTTGGGAAAAATCCTATGGGAACGGATGTGACCGGATGTCCGTTTCGCCAGATGGGAAAACCATATATCTTCCTTCCTTTGAAGGAGATGATTGGAAGGTCGTGGATGCCAAAACAGGAAATGTTCTCCATACGATAGTCACGCATTCGGCGTCTCACAATACGATTTATGGACTGGGCGGAAAGCAGGTGTATCTCGAAGGATTGAAATCTGTTTATCTAACGGTAGTGAACACTGCAAATCAAAGTATTGCTGCCGAAGTGGGACCATTTGCAAATCATATCAGGCCGTTTACGATCGATGGCTGGCAAAGGCGTTGTTTTGTCAATGTCGACGGACTCCTTGGTTTTGAAATCGGGGATTTAAAAACGGGAAAGAAGACGGATCATATTGAAGTGAANNGTCAAAGCATAAAACTGAGTGATCAGCCCGGATGGATAACTTTCAGTATTGATGGAAAATATGCCATGCCTTCCACAGGTGACATTATAGATGCGGGGGAAAAGAAGATCGTAACGAAGCTCGTTGATGAAAAAGGAGCAAGGGTTCAAAGTGAAAAAATGCTGGAACTGGTGTTTTCAGGGAAGCATCTCGTTAAAGCTGGCGACCAGTTTGGCATCGGAAGAAATCTTCGCTGAAACCTCCATGAGCCGTTAGTAGTTTTTAAGTAAATTGGGTTCTGGATCAAACAATTGTGTATATGAAAAAAATAATGACCATTTTATTTTTAGCAGGAATTTCATGGACCAAAACAACCGATTCTTCATCGGGAAAGATGGATGCAGTTTCAATAGAAGGCCGGTGGGATCTTACTGTTTATGGTTCAGACAGACAATTTCCCTCCTGGCTGGAAGTGCGCCATTCGGGATTACATACGCTTGTGGGCCGGTTTGTCGGAGGCGGAGGAAGCGCCCGCCCCATCTCGAAGATTAACTTTAGCGATGGTAAGATGAGCTTTGCTATTCCACCGCAGTGGGAGCCGGAAAATAAAGATCTTTTAGTAGAGGGCAGTCTCCAGGGTGATAGTTTAACAGGTTCCATGCTTGTTCCGAGTGGAAAGAAATACCGCTGGGTCGGTCTCCGTGCTCCTTCTCTAAGGGAGGAATCAGAACCGGTTTGGGCGGATCCCATAAAACTCTTTAATGGCAATGACCTTAAAGGCTGGCATGCCATCGGCAAAAATCAGTGGGTGGCAGATGCCGGAATGCTCCGGAGCCCTGCATCCGGTTCTAATATTGAAACCGATCAAACCTTTAAGGACTTCAAACTCCATGTTGAATTCAGGTATCCGAAGGGCAGCAATAGTGGTGTTTACCTTAGGGGACGCTACGAAGTGCAGATTGAGGATAGCAAAGGAATGGAACCGCTGAATGATCAGCTTGGCGCTGTGTACGGATTTCTTGCTCCGAGCGAAATGATGGCAAAGGACGCGGGGGAATGGCAATCATACGATATAACCCTGGTGGGAAGAATGGTAACAGTTGTCGTAAATGGAAAAATGGTTATTTGTAACGAGGAAATTCCCGGAATAACAGGCGGTGCAATCGACAGTAAAGAAGCTGACCCGGGTCCCATTTACTTTCAGGGGGACCACGGGCCTATTGATTTCCGGAATATAGAAATCTCAATTCCGAAATAACGCGCAAATGAAAGCAAAACCGGTTAAGTATATCGTAATATTATTAACGGTATTCCTTTTCAATTTCAAAACGCAGGCCCAAAAAACGGGCGCGTTAAGAATTGCCTCAATACCTCATGAATTATTTTGGGAAAATACACCTGAAAAATCTTTTATCAGGGGAAACGAGCTGGTTATTGTAGCCGGACAGAAAACGGATATGTTCAGGGACCCGAATGTGACCTACAACACCGATAATGCCCCGAAACTGCTATTTAAAGCGGATGACAATTTTGTACTTACCGCTTCAATCGAACATGCTTTCACCAATAAATGGGATGGGGGAGCAATTGTAATCAGGCAGGACAGTTTAAATTGGATCAAGTTCTGTTTTGAAAAAGATTATACGGGTGCAAGAAGAGTAGTGAGTGTAGTGACAAAAAACATTTCAGACGATTGCAACTCAGTAGAGATGAAAGCAAATAAAGTTTTCTATAAGGTCGCGAAGGCTGATAATGTAATCACACTTTATTACTCCGCCGATGGTATGAAATGGTTCCTGATCAGACATCTGCAGTTTGATACGCATAAAGGTTTTCAGGTAGGCTTCTTAGCGCAATCCCCTACAGGTAAGAGGTGTGAAGTAAAATTTTCAGATATTACATACAGAATAAAGAAAATCAAGGATCCCTATATCGGAGAATAGACTAGTATTCATGCCGCCGCTCATTTAGCCGGCTTGCCAGTTCTTCTTTTTTAATATTTATTTGCTTGCCAATAGGCTTGCCGTCGCGGTAGGTAATCACATTCAATTGATCGGCACCGAAGGGAAAGACAATCGGTTTACCCTCGTACCTGGGGTAAAATGAATCGGGGTTTGTATAATCGAATGAATAATAGATGTCCAGTCCTTTTATTTCGGTGGACATCGTCACGGTAAAATCCCGCCCGGTGGTCCGCACGGGTTTGAGGATCACGTTATAGGCACTCCGTGCGTATTTGATTCCGGCAGCATCAAACCGTACAAACTGTATTTCCATTCTCTTAATAAAATCATCCCAGTTCCTGCTGGCCTTCGGGCTCCAATAAACTTCGGAAAGTGCGAGCGCCCGGGGCCAGGTCATGTATTCTACCTGGCGAAAATTCGGAACCCTTTCTGTCCATAGATTTCCCTGGCCTCCTAAAATATATTGCTCGTCTACACTATCCGGCACCGGATCATAATTATATGAGTCACTTAACCTGCACATACCATAAGTCGGCGGTTCTCCATCGATCTCTCCCTGATACAGATCCAGATAAGTATAATCCCACGGAGTCATCACAACATGATGATTCATTTTTGCAGCTTCAATCCCGCCTTTCATACCCCTCCAGCTCATCACCGTTGCTTCCGGTGCCAGGCCGCCTTCCAGAATTTCATCCCATCCGATCAGCCTTTTGCCTTTACTCTTCAGAATTTGTTCCACTCTTTTAACAAAATAACTTTGCAGTTCATCTACGTTTTTCAGGTGTTCATCGGCCATTCTTTTTTGACATTTGGGGCATTCGGCCCAAAAACCTTTGTAAGCTTCGTCGCCGCCGATGTGAATATACTCACAGGGAAATAGCGCAGCGAGTTCGGTGAATATTTTATCAAGCATGGTAAAGACCGAATCGTTGCCAATGCACAACGCGTTGTCGTCCCTAACCGGATCATGAAATCCGGCATTCACGCTATATGGCAGTTGAGTACATGAAAGATTGGGATAAGCGGAAATCAACGCGAGACTGTGAGCAGGCACATCGATCTCGGGCAGGATGGTAACATTCCGCAGTTGTGCGTACCTGATGATCTCGCGCATTTCGTCCTGTGTATAAAATCCGCCATCCGTGGCAGGCTCATTTGCCAGCGCCGGAAGGAACTGCCCCCACTGGCCGGTACGTTTTACACGCCATGCTCCTTCCTTAGTTAGCTGAGGCAGGCTTTTGATCTCTATTCGCCATCCCTGATCGTCACTCAGGTGCAGGTGTAATACATTATATTTAAACATGACTATTTCATCAATATATTTTTCCACTTCATCTTTTGTGAAGAAATGACGGCTCACGTCAAGCATGATCCCGCGCCAGGCGAAACGGGGATAATCGGTGATTTCCAAACAGGGAATTCCCAGCCTCTTTTGCTCCCCGGCGAAAATTGTTCTTGCGTCTGCGGGGAACAGTTGCAATAAGGTTTGCATACCGTAAAAAATCCCCGCGATGCTGTTTGCTTTTAAAGAAACCGATGTGGGGCTAACCGATAAAATATAACCTTCCTTTCCAATAATATTTTTATCGCCTGATGTTATCAGGCTTAAATGAATACCGTTCTTACCCGATTTCCTTTGTTGAATAGTGACTCCTGTTGTAGTGGTCAGCTGATTCACAAACCAGTTGGCGGTTTCATTTAATTCCTGCCCGGGAGTATTAATAATCAGTGGCACTGAATGATCAAACAGAAACTGACCATGCTGCTCAACCAGGCTTACCGGTTGCGGGATGAGATGGACAGGCAAATTATCTGCTGCCCATGCAGCCGGTTGAATTAAGAAAAGTAGAAAAAAACAAAAATAATTCCGCACATCCAATTTTTTCATTTTGAGAAATTGAGTACCGAATATAATTAAAAATCACGGAGTAAATTCCCAGAAGTCATTTAGGAAACCTTCTGTTCCGCTACCAGTGCCATAATAGGCATTGGAGCCGATCACAAAACTTACTCCAAAATCCCTTATACCGAAAAAAGCGACAGGGGACCAGGAATCAGACGTGGGATTGAAAGCATAAGAATCGTCTTCATATCCAAATAAATAGCCCATGCCATTTATTGAGCAGCCGGAGAGCCCGTAAGGATTTCCTGGAAAATCAGTTTCGCTCGCCCAGGTATCTGTTAATGGATCGTATTTCCAAAAAAGACTGTTTACTGAGCCGGCACCTGTATAAGCATTGTTACCGATCACAAAACTTGCAGGCCAGGAAGAATTTACTCCAGGAGGCGGATTATTTTTTTGCGTCCAGATATCTGTATTCTGGTCATACATCCAGAAATCATTGACATTTGGGTCATTGCTTCCAACAAATCCCTGGTTGCCAATCGCAAAACTAAGCACGCCCTTACGGGAAGGTCCGGGGAAGTTCGCCATTTGAGTCCAGGCGTCATAGGTGGGATCGTACTCCCAGAATTCGTTTGAATTACCGTTTTCATTCTGACAAATGCCGATATAGATTTTGTTGCCGATAACGAAGTTTACCGGAGGATCATATTCATACACATCGTTAAAATAATTCCCATTGTTTGTTCCACCGATATAGTATCCTTTATTGCCAATTGCGAAACCAGCGCCTCCGGCTCTTCCCGGAGCGAAAGGCAGATCCGCCTTTTTGGTCCAGGTGCCTGGAAGAATGCTGAAAATAGCAGTGCTTTCAGTTTTAATCCCATTCACAACAACAGATATTTTTCCGGAAGTTGCGCCGGCGGGAACCTGTACAGTAATGAGGGAATCGGTGACTGTTAACGGAGATGCAGCGATCGTGTTGAAATAAATAGTAACATGTGAAGCGGACGAGCCGAAATTATTTCCTTTGATAGTTATGACTAAACCTACACCCCCGTCTCCGGGAGTAAAGCTCATCACTTGCGGACTGCTCTCAGTCTTTCTGCAACTGATTGCAAACAAACAAAGCAGCATATAGAAGAAAATGTTGTTTCTCATGAGCCGGTTTGCCTGATATAAATATAATATTTTAAACTTGCTTTAAAGGGATTGGGCGGCTGGAATGCTTGCCAGGCTTACCCCCTCTTCTTTGTCAATCAATTGTTAAGAAGAAAAATATGGCAATAAATATTTTCATTTAAGGTTCATATAAGCTGCGGTTGCGGATAAAAACTACCCACATATTTATTACTAAAAACAAACATCATGAAAAAATTACCTGTCATCAAAATTATCTGCGGGTTACTAGCCTTATTTTCCATGAACTTATCTTCTGTAAAAGCCGGAACTTCTGCAAGTACTGTAGACCATCCATATTACCTTCATGCGCTTTCGGATTTGCGGGCTGCCCGATGGATGATTGAGCATCGTCCGGGCAACTGGGATAGGACGGTTGACGAAGTTCAGGCGGTTAAAGAAATAGATGCCGCTATAAATGAAATTAAGAAGGCTGCCCTGGATGATGGCAAGAATATCAATGATCATCCAAAGGTTGACGAACATCCTGATCATGCAGGACGGCTGCATGATGCGATGGATTTTTTGCGCAAGGCAAGAAAAGATATCAGTCAGGATGAGGACAATAAATTTGCCCAGGGATTGCAGGGAAGGGCTTACATGCATATTGATGGTGCTTTGGCTGCCGTAAAGAGAGCCATCCATGCCTAAATTTATTTTAGTGATAAAGGCTGCCTCCGGGCAGCCTTTTTTTTGGGTTTTATAATTTCAACTCTCCCCAGCCGTCCCGGTATTTCCTCTTCACGAATTGGTTGGCTGGCTCAAAATTGGTAATCCGCATATTTTCCCCATCCCATTTATAGCTGATGTAGCGGCCGGGTGTATCGAACTCTTCCATGGCCCCATAAACCGGATCATTCTTTTTTACTTTTTGTCGCAAATTAAAGCTCCGCAATAGCAGGTTACCCATAAGTACGGTTTCGGTAAGCGGACCTGCATAACCGACAAATGGCGAATCCACTTCAGCATTTCCATACCCGGCTATGCAGGCATCCACCCACTGCCACCAGTGGCCATCCATATCTCCTTCCACCCGCGGGTATTTTTGAGGAACATTTATTTCTTTGTTACGAGAAAGCGGCAGCAGTCTCGGAATGGTTCCTCCCCAGCCGCAGGAAATCTTGCCTTTGGTGCCGACAAATAAACTTCCACCCTCATAATCATTCACTTCGGGCGTGTCTGCCAGCGCTTCATTTTCGTTCAGATCCGGATCGAGTTCATCCGGACGGTCAGGTACCATTCCGCCATCCATCCAATAGAGTTTGAGATCCCTTCCGTCTTTTAATTTGAATGTATATCTGAGTTGGCTGGCAACGGGTATGCTTTCAGGAAAATCAGCTTCCTTGAATATTCCTGAATAGATTGTGCTGGCGCTGCAGGTGACTTCAGTAGGATAACCAAGTTCCAGCAATTTAAATGAGGGCCCGATGATATGGCATGCCATATCACCCAGGGCGCCTGTTCCAAATCTCCACCAGCCCCGCCAGTTAAATGGCACCAGATTGTCGATATAGT
Organism: Chitinophagaceae bacterium; assembly: GCA_003136915.1. Lineage (GTDB taxonomy): Bacteria > Bacteroidota > Bacteroidia > Chitinophagales > Chitinophagaceae > Puia. The sequence continues at coordinate 22,325 of PLEB01000164.1, read as the reverse complement.
CCGTTTTTTCTGCCGTACCCAACCAGAGATCCCAGTTCAATTCCTTTGGAACCGGTGGATGATTGTCGGGCCAGGGAATCCCCTGCGGCCATACCGGACGGTTTGTCCAGTTATACACTTTTTCTATATCCCCGATCAGTCCCGCTTCAAACCATTCTCTCAGCGTCCGCATGCCCCCGCTGGATGCGCCCTGGTCTCCCATCTGCGTAACTACCTTATATTTTTTTGCCGCTTCCGTGAGTATGCGCGCTTCATATATATCATGGGTAAGTGGTTTTTGCAGGTACAGATGTTTATTCAACTGCATTGCGCTTAAGCCAACGATCGCGTGGTTATGATCGGGGATGGCGACAGAAACCGCGTCAAAATGCTTACTTTCTTTTTGGAACAGTTCGCGCCAGTCCTCATAGAAGCCTGCTTTCGGAAATTCCTTTCGCCGGGGGGCCGCCATCCGTTGATCTACATCGCAGAGAAATGCTATGACCGCGTTCTTTTTAGGCGCAGTCGCATAATGATGAATATCATTCTCCGCCTCACCGCCGCATCCGATGGCGGCTATGTATAACTTATCGCTGGGGGCAACAAATCCCCTGCCTCCCAATACATGCCTGGGAACAATATAGAATCCCGCTGCGGTCAATGCGGATTGTTTGATAAAATCTCCCCGACTTATTTTACTGTTATCCGCTTTTGTGTTGTTCTTTTTCATATTGAATGCATTTGTGAAGAGGATTATGTTCAAGGGCCCGAATCCGGATCGGCTTACTTCATCTCATTGGCAACACCCGCGTTCTGCCCGGTAATACTGCCATGCAAATTGAGGTTCCAGGCAGACGTCAGTATATACGGAACCCCCTCACCGGCATCCTTGTTCAGATAGCTGCAATCTATATTTCTGGTTTCACCTGGTGCCAGCAAGAGGTAATTGTCGGAGAAAATTACCGGAAGGATATCATCGGCTCCTTTCTTTTTCAGTGTACGGATATGTACAAAGAATGCGATGGCACTGCCTGTATTTGTAATTCGGATATGCTGTACGGTTTGCATTGTATTTTTTTCCGTGGTATAATTAACTTTCAATGGAGTCAATGGCAGATTTTGTAGACCCTGAAAGTCTGTAAATGCAGATTGTGGTGTGTAAAACCAGGTTGATTTGTTCCAATTCAGGGAATCTGCTGCTTTCGATAACCAGTACCAGTTCAGTGATACGGTTTTTGCCGATGGATCTTTCATTTCCAGCCTGAGAAAATAAACAGAATCCAGGCCAGCCACATCAGGAATAGCAAAGCATCTTTTGACATCGTCGGGGCCAATGGAAGCTGTAATTGAATGTTCGTATTTCAGGGATCCGTCACCGTTATAAACGGAGGCTTTCACGCTGAGATTATTGAAAGGTTTCAATAATGAATTGTTGATAATTACTTCATTGGATTTATAAGAATACTGAACGTGAAGGGGCTCCATCGATTTTTTCATACCAAAGTATGTGCCGGCCGGATAGAGGAAATAATCATACGTATGCCAAATCAGGCTGGGCCAGGGATTGCTCAGCATCCATTGAACAACACCGGTTGCCGTGTGATATTTATTGAGGCCATAGGATTCCATCATGGCGCGGTGTCCCTCATAATTCTGAGCCTGGGCTTTTGCCAAAAAATCCCGGATATTTGAAGAGGGTCCATATCTTTCAGAAAGCGCCTGGTTAAAAATATTTGTATTACCAAATTGCATGGTTCCGCAATGGTAGAGCCAGAAGCTTCCGCTCGTGGAAAGTGAATCTTCCGGTATGAATCTGAGCAGGCTTTCCATAGGCGGAATAGAAGGGCCTGGAGATATTTCTGTTGCAAAACTCCAGGCTCCTCCATGCCTGTTGGAATCGGCTTCCCAGTATACCGGCGGAACCCATTCGTAAGGGCCGTCCATCTTTACACCACTATGGCCGGATACTTTAGAAACCTCGGAATTTGCTGTAGCAAGGATGGGATCAGGAAATTTCAAATCATTTTCAATTTTTAAATAGTCTCTTTCAACGGCAGTATCTCTTGGCGGCATGTCGCTGCCATTCAGCCAGGTTAATATGCAGGCTTTGTTTCTTAGCCAATAGATCACGCTTCTGTCTGATTCCATGGCTACATTTCTTTTTACACTATCCCATCTGTCCGGGTATTGCCAGGCGCCGCAACACATCCAGCCGGTCATGACCAGCAGCCCGTATTTGTCACATAGATCATAAAAATTATCGTCTTCCAGTTTCCCTTCCGAGCGAACGATATTCATGTGCATATCCCGAACTAGTTTGATTTCCTGTTCCTGCCTTTCGGGAGAACGCCGCTGGAATATGTCCGGAGCCCATGCAGCACCGCGAAGCATGATCGGCTTTCCATTCACAATAAATTTTCTCGACATGGAATCGATCAATTCAGAAGTGATTTGCCGTATTCCGAAGTTTTCAGCAACCTCACTTCCTGTTTTTCCGTTTCTCACCACCTCCAGTTTTATCCTGTTCAGTTGCGGCTGGCCGTATTGCCAGGGCCACCATATGCGGGGATTTTTTATGTTTAGCTGCGGATAATTCCGGGGATCGAAGTTCACATCCCTTGTTTCGCCCGGCCGGAGATGCACTTCCTGTTGAAAGTTGATATCATCATTTATTTTTCCTTTTATCAATGCAGATTCCGGTTTGTCAGAATAGTTAACCAGCTCGGCATCTACCTGTAAATGTGCCGTAGCCAGAGAGGGTAGGTCGAACCTGGTGGTAACCAGCGGGTATCTTACCCCAATTTTATCGCAGGAGGCGATCTCCACATCATTTACCACGCCGCCGTTATAATCTGCAGGGTAATGGATCCAGTCTGCATAATCGATGGCCAGGTCCCCACCGCGCTTGTTCGGATTAAAAGGACGTACAACTTCCAAGGCCAATACATTGGTCCCGCTGTATTTAATTTTGCTGCTAACGTTCAGATCAAATATGCGGAAAGCCCCGATGATGTGATTTGTATCGGCAATCAAATCGCCATTTAACCAGACATTGGCGCGGTAGTTTATGCCATGTAGGATAAGCGTAATATTTTTTCCATTGTCTGATGCAGGCAAATCAAATTCCCTTCTGAACCACCAAGGGCTATCGAATTCCGGGCCTGCAATTTTTTCCAGATTATTCCCGTAAAACGGATCAAAATCATAGTGTTTGTTCCTTATGAGACCGGCGATGATGGTTGAAGGAAGGCTGACATCGTACCATCCTGATGCCTTATATGAGGGGGTTGAAATTTCATTTCCGGCTACACTAACGGTCATGGATGACTGCATTTTCCACCCATTTTTCAGTACCGTATTTCCATTTTTATTTTCCTGGGCCGAGATGTACATGCTGAGGATCATGAGCAAGGCAATCGTTACAAGTTTTCTCATAATGTATTCGTTAGGCGACTAAGTTACAATATATAGAGAAAGTTCATTTCGTATTTTTAAATTTAATTGGAGTCCATTTTCTTTTCTTCTTTAGATTTAGGGTCTAGAATGAGTGAGGATCCTAAAGCAGGCGTTGTGGATGCTGATTGCAAGGTTCAAGGTATAGCTAATCTGTTTATTGCGGGATCATCCTGCTTTGTTACGGCTGCGGCACCAAATCCCACGCTCCCCCTGATTGCATTAAGCATAAGACTTTCGGATCATTTAAAGGTAAAGATGAAACGCCAATAAAAAATTTGAGCTCATATTACAAGGCAATTATTCATCCTGAATTTGCAATGATTAAAGGAAACATGATATATTTATACATCAATGACTATTCTCCGTCATAATCTGGCCAGGTATATATGTTGATTTTTACATTTCTAATCTCCTTTCCGATTATTAAAAAAGCATCATTATGAAGCGGAACTACTACATCGTAAGCCTCATTATGCTTACTTTCTTTGTTATTTCTTTTCTTACAAATGTGATCGGGCCGTTGATTCCCGACATGATCAATGGGTTCCACCTCAGCCTCACCCTGGTTGCCCTTCTACCATTTGCTTTTTTTATCGCCTACGGGGTTATGTCCATTCCTGCCGGAATGCTGATTGAGAAATACAAAGAAAAAAAGATCATGGCAGTGGGATTCGTGGTTGCTTTTTTAGGCTCGCTTCTGCTAGCGGTCTTTCCCAACTATTTAACCGCTGTAATTTCCCTTTTCCTGATTGGCTGCGGCATGGCGATGTTGCAGGTGGTTATAAATCCTTTACTGCGGACCTCCGGCGGTGAGGAGCATTACGCATTTAATTCCGTGCTGGCCCAGTTGATTTTCGGACTCGCTTCTTTTATAAGCCCGCTGGTTTATTCCTATCTCGTGCTCCACCTGAAGGGTAATTCACATACCGGTCTTATTTCTTCCTTCCGCTCTCTTGTGCCTTCGGATCTGCCATGGATTTCACTTTACTGGGTGTTTGCAATTATCTGCCTGCTGATGATCCTCATCATTTTGTCTTCAAAATTTCCGAAGGTGGCACTAAGCAAAGAAGAGGAAGTAGGAGCCTGGCAAACGCATGTAATGNNGTGGCTTATTTCTGGGGCCTGATGACTGCGGGCGGTGTGGTTGGACTGTTGTTGCTGAAGATCATGGACAGCCGGAAAGTATTGATCAGTTTCACTATTCTCGCTCTGATTTGTTTGAGTGTGGCACTTTTTGGCCCGGCAAGAATATCTCTGATTGCATTTCCCTGCGTCGGTTTTTTTGCATCCGTTATGTATCCGATAATTTTTTCACTGGCGCTGAATTCCGTAAGCGAACACCATGGATCTTTTTCCGGAATACTTGTAACCGGCATTATCGGAGGAGCCGTAATTCCCCTGATCATCGGGTGGCTCGGCGACCACCTCGGACTCCGCTCAGGCATGTTCTTTTTATATATTACCCTGGGTTATATCCTCAGCATCGGATTTTGGGCAAAACCCATAATCACAAATAAAACCATTCAGCTTTTTAAAACCAAAGAACAACCTTAACGATTATAAATGAAAAATATACCGGAGGAATATGTTATCGGCATAGACCTGGGCGGCACAAATGTTCGTTGCGGCATGGTGAATGAAAATGCCGTTTCCGCCATCCATTCCAAACGCATCAATAATCAGGCTCCCGTCGAAGAGGTAATGAAAGATATATTTGGCCTCACGGACCTGTTGATCAATAAATCGGTAAAAGCCATCGGCATCGGGGTTCCCAGCGTGGTGGACCTGGAAGAGGGGATTGTATATGATGTTCAGAATATTCCATCCTGGAAAGAAGTGCCATTAAAGAGGTTGATGGAAGAAAGATACCATGTGCCCGTGATCGTAAATAACGATGCGAATTGTTTTGTGCTCGGCGAGCACTATTACGGCAAAGGGAAAGACCAGCGCTCCCTGATTGGCCTCACGATTGGAACGGGTTTGGGCGCAGGAATTATCATTCATGATAAATTATATGCCGGAGCCAACTGCGGGGCAGGGGAATTTGGCATGGTGGATTACCTGGATAAATTTTATGAATATTATGCATGCGGACAATTTTTTCAAAATGTTTATGCGATTGATGGGGAAATAATTTTCAAACAGGCAGCAGCTGGAGATGCGGAAGCCATCCGCATGTATGGTGAAATGGGAACGCATCTTGGAAATGCCATAAAAACCATTCTTTACACCTATGATACCAGCCTTATTATCCTGGGAGGATCTGTTCGAATGGCCTATCCATATTTCTCGGAGAATATGTGGAAACGAATTCATACCCTGGTGTATCCGCGTTCCGCAGAACGCCTGCAGATAAAACTATCGGAGCTGGAGAACTCGGGTATACTGGGTGCGGCGGCTTTGTATTACGATTCGATCAGGTAAAGGATTAATTATTTTTTCAAGCTGTCATATCTGCCTGGCGAAGGCATGTACCCATTATTTTTCAGGATCCGGGCAAGCCTTTCATAGAAGGAAGGATCGTCAGGTGTCACACTGGCAAGGCCATCGACATACCGGTTGTAAAGACTGAAAAGGGCTGCGATGAGTACCGTATCATGAATTTCAAGATCCTTAGCATTTTCGCGCTTTGCTTTTTCAATCATTTCCTCCGTAACATTTTTTCCACTTACCTGGACCGCACGGGCAATATCCAGCAGTGCCTTCATTTTTTCACTTACGGGTGCATGGGCAGCATCGAATTTAACCTTATGCGCAGTTTCTTTTTCTCCCAGCAACAAATCGGCTGCTGCTGTATGTGCAGCCGTACAAAAAGCACATTCGTTTCCATAGGAAACGACGGATGCAATTAATTCGCGTTCTCCCTCGCTGAGCGTGGAATTCCCCCGGAGCAGGATTTGTGTTAATTGCCTTATCGGGAGAGCCGTATCCAGCCTGTATTGAAGGAGACCCGTAATTCCGGGCAGATTTTTATCCAGTTCTATATAGGGCATGGTGCAAGCCTCGTTTTGGTTCCCTTCTCTCTGATTATAAATTTATTCAAAACTATTCAAAAACGCTCCGGAAATCTGCGAATAGGATGTTCTATTCCATTGAACCTCCCAGCCACAGAAGTGCCTGAATAATAAACTTATCCTGGATCTCGCTGCTGAATGTAGATGATAACTCCTTGTTGGTTTTATGCTCGTAGTCCATATCATTATGTCCCATGTTCATATAGATCATCTTATAATTTTTGTTGGTCCACACAACGGGATAATAGCCGCTGTGCCAGATTTCAGATTGTTTGGGTCCGGTACCGAGCGGAAAACTGCTTGAGTCAATCGCGAGGAGGATGTCAATATTTGGATTGGCCCTCAGATCATTCGTCCACCGGTACCATTCACTTGGCGCAGATTTAAATGTTTCCGGCAAATTCTTGGTTACCGGATGCTGACTGTCTTCCACCCGCAAAATGGCTGAGGTCGGCCTCCAGGTATTGCTCACGTAAGAACCGGATCCCAGGAATTCATTGTGATACCAATCCCAGTTCTGCGGGAATTCGGATGGTGTCAGTGCAAAGCCTGAAAAATGAAAACCCATCCATGCACCGCCATGGTCCATATAGTTTCTGAAAGCTTCTCTTTGGGCGGGAGAATCAGGACGTGTATCTAAAAAGATGACCACCTGGTAATGGGATAGAAAATCACGGTTCAGGTTGTTCCAGTTATTGGTGGAATCGTAAGTGAAATGATGTTTTAACCCCATCTCAGGAAACCACTTGTTTGCTTCATGCACAAAACTGATATGTGCCAGATCATTTCTCTCCGTGTAAAAAGCAATAACCCTGAATACAGGCTTGTCGGTTTGCGCTTTCAAAAGAGAAAAGCAAAAAAACAAAAGGCAAAATATCCAAAGGCGCTGGAGGGTTCTGCTGGGAAGTCTGCCGGGATTGATCATTGTATTCTTAATATGGATATGAAGTTAATCGATTTAAGCAGCATGGTGCATAAAGGAAGCCATATTACCCTGCGGGAAGGTATATTTTAAGTAAATTCGCCGGATACCGTTCAGGAGATTATGTCTGCGGGGAATTTCAATTTTATGGAATAAGGAATGAAAGATCTTTTAATAAAAAGTTTTAAGAAAGCAAATAACAAGCTGATATTACTGGACTATGATGGAACGCTGGTGGATTACGTAAAAGTGCCTCAGGAAGCGAGGCCATCCGAAAACCTGCTATCATCCCTGTTGAAATTAAATAAATCACCCCATACCCGCCTGGTTATTATTACGGGCAGGGCCTACCAGGATATTAACGGGTTCGTGGGCCATCTGCCCATCGATATAGTGGCCGAACACGGTGCAATGATCCGGGAGGACCTAAAGTGGAAACAACTTATTGCAGACGAAGGCAAATGGCAGCATTTGTTTTTTCCGATGCTGGAAAAGTTTACCAAGACCTGTCCCGGCTCATTTATTGAACATAAGAGATTTTCGCTGGCCTATCATTACAGGAATGCTGATTCGGATTGCGGATATTCGCGTTCCCGTGCACTGATCGGGGAAATATCAAAACGTGCTCCGGAATTCGGACTTAAAATTACGGATGGTAATAAGGTGGTCGAGGTCAGGCGGAAAGACATAGATAAAGGTAAAGGCACTCTTTACGTTCTGGAAAAAGAAGATTTTGATTTTATTTTATCAATAGGTGATGACAAAACCGATGAGGATATGTTTGAGGTATTGAAGAATAATAAGTATGCTTTTACCATCAAGGTAGGAGCGGGCGAAACTTCGGCCAAATACAGGCTGGAAAATGTGCAACAAGTGATCGTGCTATTAAATGAACTGCTATGAAAATAAACCTGGCCTTGGTTATTTCAATCATTGGTGCCGTTGGGCTGCTGGCCTTTGGCTTCACTGCGTTTCAGATTTCATCTGAACGCCAGTTGCTGAATACCGAATTGGAAACCAAGACCATTCAGGAGTCTGAGGTTTTTTATAAAGCCCATTTTTCGCAGATCGGAAAGGAAGACAGCTTTCATTTCAAGGATATTACGGACAGCCTGATCGCTCAATACCGCTTCAGCGGACTGGCAGTTTATTATAACAATGACAGCCTGGTTGCACTCAACCCTGCAGCGGAACCCTACCTTAAATATTCTACCGATTATATTGCTCAGGCCCTGGCAGCAGATTCATCTATGGGCAATCTTATGAGTATTCATGGCAAAAAGTTGTATGAATATATCCGTTTGATTAATAAACGCGACCTGCCGGAGAGTGCAATTATTTTTTATGTCGATGCGGATTATATTTCCAATATCGTCAAGAGCATCTGGTTGAGGAACTTTATCCGCTGGTTTCTGCAGGCCCTCGTCATTTCCGTTGTCACCCTGCTCGTGGTAAGATGGGGCATTCTAGCGCCCTTAAACAGGGTGGTGGAGTGGGTAAAGGCTGTACGCTTCGGAAACGCAGATCAGTTAAAAAAAAGACCCCGTATCAATTTCCTCGAACCGCTTTATAAAGAGATATCTGGAATTGCACAAGCCATGCAGGAAGCGAAAGCAATTGCACAGGAAGAAGCGCAACTTCGCACCACGGGCGAAGCAGTCTGGACCCACGAGCGGTTGAATGAAGAAATGAAGCAGGTATTGCAGGATAAGATCATGGTGGTTGTTTCAAACCGCGAACCGTATATGCATGTTCATGCTGGCAAGGAAATAAAATGTATTGTTCCGGCAAGCGGTATGGTAACGGCCATGGAGCCAATATTAAAAGCCTGCGGCGGTTTATGGATTGCTTCAGGCAGCGGAGATGCGGATAGGGAAACAGTCGATAAACATGATAAGGTACAGGTGCCACCCTATGAGGGAAAATATACGCTGAGGAGAATCTGGCTCACAAGGGAACAGGAGAACCATTATTATTATGGATTTTCAAACGAAGGTTTGTGGCCTCTTTGCCATATAGCGCATACCCGGCCCATTTTCAGAAAAGAAGATTGGGATTATTACCAGGAAGTAAATGAACTGTATGCGAAAGCAGTGCTGGAAGAAATCAAGGATCAGGAAGAGCCATTTATTTTGGTTCAGGATTATCATTTTGCGCTTTTGCCCAAATTGATCAAGGATCAGCGCCCAGATGCCAAAGTGGCCATTTTCTGGCATATCCCCTGGCCGAATCCGGAGTCCTTCGGCATTTGTCCCTGGCAAAGAGAATTACTGAGAGGAATGCTTGGCGGTGACCTGATTGGATTTCACACGCAATTTCATTGCAACAATTTTCTGGAGACAGTAAATACCTCGCTGGAATCAAGGGTAATTTGGGAAAATTTTTCTGTGAAGATCGGCAACCATTTCACCCTGGTAAAACCATTTCCGATAAGTATTTCATTTACATTAAAGGATTACGAAAGCGATGATGGTCCCAAGGAAGATCCGGCTGAACTCCTGAAACAGCACGGACTTCATGCGCAGTATATGGGAATTGGGGTAGACAGGCTGGGATATACCAAGGGACTGATCGAAAAATTCCTGGCTATCGAAAGATTTCTTGAGAAATATGCCGGATACAGGGGAAAGTTCACGTTTGTCCAGATCGCTGCGCCGAGCCGGTCCCTCTTAAAAAGCTATGCGGATATTACCAGTGCCGTAGAGAATGAGGTTAACCGGATAAACTGGAAATTCAAATCTAAAAACTGGCAGCCCATCCTGTTTCTGAAGCGGCATCACAGTCATGAGGAGATCAAACCCTATTACAAAAGCGCCGATTTATGCATGATCACATCCCTGCATGATGGCATGAACCTGGTGGCCAAAGAGTTCATTGCTTCCCGAAGCGGGAACGATGGCGTGCTTATTCTGAGCAGATTTGCGGGTGCATCCCAGGAGCTTCATGGCGCGCTCATCATCAATCCATACGATGTGGAACAGACGGCGGATTCCATCAAAGAAGCGCTGGAAATGCCCAAGCTCCAGCAGGGACAAAAAATGAAACTTATGCGCCGGGTAATCATGGGGCACAATGTGTATTCCTGGGCATCTAATATTTTGAGGGCCATGGCTACCATTCAAAATTAATATCCATATTAAAACTGTTTCTGATAAACGAATGTAACGGATTGGCCGACCGGCGCTGTTCCGTCGGCAGAAAAAATATTCTTCAGGTGGGCGCCAATATTGGATAGGCTGTATAAAAACCAGGACCTGGCGCTTTTGTCCATCATCCTATATGAATGCCCGAATTTTTTTCCCAGGTTATTATAAATAGCGGTTTTGTTATAAAATATACGATGCATAGGATGAAGTGGTTCGTGGAACACGTGCATAATCCTGAGCTGGTTCAGTTCTGCAAGTTTTTCCAGGGCGTGGTCCGTCCAGGTAGAAGCATGATGCGGAGGCATATTCAGATAAAAGTTGACGGCATCCCGGATAAAAGAATCTGCACTCGGAACGGCAACAATCAGGCGGCCCTCCGGTTTAAGGCAATCCAGACAGGCCTTAATGAATTTACCCGGATTGGGTACGTGTTCCAGAACCTGAAAACAGCAAACAACATCATATTTATTTCTATTTTCCCGGGAATGGTCTTCAACGCTTTGGTTTTGCAGATGGATACCAATTTTCCGGGCCTTTGAAATGGCATCTTCGCTAAACTCCAGGCCGGTATAGGATTTAAAGCTTATATAACTTACAAAAAGTCCTTCGCCTGATCCAACTTCCAATACATCATCCGCGGGATGAATGAATTTTGCAGCTTCCGTGAACTCGGATTTTTCATGGAGATAATAGCCCTTGTACTTTTGAAGGTCGTCATAGAACCTTCCGTCTCCTATAACCTGAGGCAAATACATCTTAAGACCACAATTATTGCAGGTACAATAGTTTATTTGCTTTTCTTTAAAAAACCTCCCGACATCAACTCCGGCCCTTTTTTTATATAGCCGGATGAGCCCGTCTGTGTTGATTTTTTCTGTAACAGAGAGTTGATTACTGTTACAGAGAATGCATTTTTCATTAAGCATAGGCTGTAAAAATACATATAATGCCATAATGAAATGCAGTGCACATCTGCATAAACCGGGGATTGAAGCATTCATTATATATCTTACTTTTACGCCCAAACCCGTTTCCCATTCTTACTATGAGTGATCCTTTAATTTCTGTACTTATTCCGACGTACAATGTAGAAAAATACATAAGGGAAGCGGTTGAAAGTATATCCAATCAAACCTACCGCAACCTGGAAATTATTGTTGTTGATGATGGATCCACTGACAACACCCATTCCATTTTAGAGGAACTCAGATTAAAGGATTCCCGCATCCGGTTATTTAAGATGGGTGTTAACAGGGGTATCGTGGAAACCCTGAATTTTGCTCTGACCCAGGCAACAGGAACCTATATTGCCAGAATGGATGGCGATGATGTGAGCATGCCTGAGCGCTTGCAAAAACAGTATCTGTTCCTGCAGCAGCATCCGGATGTTGCGCTTGTTGGATTGAATATTATCATTGTTAATGAGCAGGGGCAGTTGATTTATAAGGACAATTACCTGTATGATTTTGACAAAATAAGACTGGGACTAAAATACGCATCTCCCATTCCGCACGTCTGGCTGACCACCCGCGAACTATACCGGCAAATTGGAAACTACCGGATCCAGACCGCTGAGGATTTTGATTTTATCCTGCGTGCTATTGATGCAGGATTCGAAGTAACCAATCATCCCGAGTACTTATACAGTCAGCGTATCCGGCACGGCAATACATCAACCACCTCCGGCCTGTTGCAAAGGAAAGCAGTTAAATATGCGCTTAAACTTCACCAGGAGCGCGCTGAATCCGGGAAGCAAACGGATTCTTATTCCGATGCGGACCTGCAGCTTGCACTAAAAAGCGGCACATTGGAAAGGATCATGTTCCAGCGTTCTTCAGATTTTCACTATCATTATCTGACAGTCAAGAATAGATCCAGATTTGTTTCTCTTTTCTGGCTGAGCCTTGCCGTACTGGTATCTCCCTACCATCAGATTTCCCATCTGTACAAAAGAAAAAAATATAAAAAACTTAAAAATCTGCCGAAAACCTGAATTGTACTCACCGATTCAAAAATATTCTTTGATCAAAATCCACTATATTGCTTGAATTTTTAAAAACAAGCAACGATTAGCGTTGTTTTACGTATAGCCGGGAAAGCTATATTAACCAAGCCAACTGTTTGCAATGAAATTTGCTCTGATTCGTGTTATTTTCCTTATTCCCATTTTTCTTCCGGTAGTTGCGAAAACGCAATCGAATGCAGATGACAGCAGCGCCTACCAGACCGCTATTGCCAATACGATTTCCATTTATTATAACCAGCTCGGTGATCAGTCGGGGCTTTATAACGGCCGCCTGTATGCCAGATATGATTTTCCGTTTGCGGTTGGAAGCCCTTATTTTTTGTCAAGTGATTTTAATGACGGTTCCATCATTTATAGTGGCGTTCTGTATACCCATGTACCTATCTTATTCGATGAGCTCAGAGAGCAGGTAGTAACCCGGGACCATGGTTATGGGTTGCAGTTGGTAAACGAGCGAATCAGTGAATTTTCTTTATTGGGCCATCGCATTATCCGCGTAGTCGGGGATAGTCTGAATGAAAATTCTCTCGCAACGGGTTTCTATGACCTTTTATATTCCGGAAAGTCCAGTGTGCTCAGGAAAAGCCGTGAGAACATGCAGGAGAAGCTCACTAACACTGAAATATTGAGAATAATTGTAACGCATGAAGACTACCTGATTAGAATTGGCGTAAATTATCAAAAGGTAAATTCAAAGCGTGAACTGCTGGATATCATGAGCGATCATAGAAAGCAGATTCAGCAATTCATTAAGAAGAACAGGCTGCACTACCGCAGGGACACTGCAAACACGCTTATTAAAACGGCCGCTTTTTACGACCAATTATCGAAGTAATATGTACCACCGTATTCTACTTATACTTCTGCCGGTTATCCTGTTATGCTTATGCCTTGATTCCCTGGGGCAGAAGAATCCACAGAACCTGATCTCGGGCAATTATCGCGGGGTGAGCATCGAGGAATTTGTCCAGGACCTGGAAAGCCAGACGAATTATTTTTTTTATTATGATGTTTCCAAATTCGACAGTTTCCGCGTTACAGTTTTGGCAGTCCGGGAACCGCTCAGCATAGTGCTGGACCGTGCATTTTCCAAAACGGGTTTTTATTATTCCATTGATCCGCATCAGCAGGTCTTTCTGACAAAGGATGCGGTGGTTCAAACTAACCTTACAACTGAGTTCGTGGACTCGTCAAAAACGAAACATATGGCCAATGGTTTGACCGATGAGGACTATGGGGAAGGCCAGGAAAGGCAGGTTAAAAAAGCCACCATTGAGAACAAGCTCTTTCAGATAGGAGAAAATAGCGCAAACAACGGGCAGGCCAATGCATTCGTTTCAGGTTACGTTCGTGATACGAAAACCGGAGAGCCTGTAGTGGGAGCGTCTGTTTATATTGACAAGCCGAGGATTGGCGTAGCCACGGATCAGTATGGTTATTATGCCATTTCCTTGCCCAAGGGACGACGTGTACTGAATATTCAAAGCATCGGCATGAAGGATACGCGGCGCCAGCTCCTGCTGAAGGGGGATGGAAAGATGAATATTGATCTTGAGAGCCAGGTAATGATGCTTAAGAATGTGATCGTTTCCGGTCAGAAAATAAGTAATGTCAGGGGAATGGAAATGGGCGTTCAGAAACTGGACGTTAAAACCATCAAACAGGTGCCGGTCGTTTTCGGAGAGGCAGACGTGCTGAAGGTGATGCTTACTTTACCCGGCGTGAAATCGGTAGGTGAAGCAAGCACAGGATTGAATGTGCGGGGAGGTGCGGCCGATCAAAACCTGATTTTGTTTAATGAGGCCACCATATTTAACCCTACCCATTTTTTTGGGCTTTTTTCTGCTTTCAACCCGGAAGTGGTTAAGAGTGTTGAATTATATAAGAGCAGTATCCCGGCAAGGTATGGTGGCCGCTTGTCTTCAGTGCTGGATATCACCAGTCGTGAAGGAAATAAAAAAGAAATCACAGGGTCGGCAGGAATCGGCCTGCTCACCAGCCGGCTCGATATCGAAGGCCCGCTGGTAAAAGATAAAACATCTTTTATTCTTGGTGGAAGAACCACTTATGCTGACTGGCTATTGAACCTCCTGCCCGAGCAATATAAGCATAGCAAGGCTTCTTTTTATGATCTCAACCTGGATGTGAGCCATGAGATTAATAAAAAGAACAATTTATATTTTACAGCTTATACCAGCAGCGACCACTTCAACCTTAACAGCGATACCACCTACGATTACATGAACCTGAATTTCTCGCTGAAATGGAAGCATAATTTCAATGATAAACTGTATGGGGTATTCACTACGGGTTATGACCGGTACCAATACGATATTTCCAGCCAGGCAAATCCTGTAAATGCCTATAAACTGACATTTGATATAAACCAGGAATACCTGAAGGCGCATTTCAATTATTATCTGAGTTCTTCGCATTCGGTGGAATTCGGGCTGAATTCCATTTATTATAAACTGGATCCCGGAAATTATGAACCCTTCAGTAAGGTATCCCTGGTAGCGCCCGACATCGTGAATGCACAACGGGCACTGGAAAGTGCATTGTATGNNCCGCAATCAGTAAATCAGTATGCGGAAGGTTTGCCTAAAACGGCTGACGATATTGTGACTACAAAGTCCTATGCCAGCGGCAGTTTCATAAAAACCTATGGCGGTCCGGAATACCGCATTTCCGTGAAATATGAAATATCGGATAGCTTTTCCATAAAAGCAGGTTACAATACCCAGCGTCAGTACACGCATGTTCTTTCTAATACCACCGCTATCGCACCGACAGATATCTGGCAGTTAAGCGATCCGAACATTAAGCCCCAGTCGGGAGACCAGATCTCGCTCGGGCTGTATAAAAATTTCCTGTCCAATACGGTTGAAACCTCCGTTGAGGTATATTATAAAAATATTCAGCATTATCTCGATTATAAGAGTGGCGCCGTACTGGTACTGAATCACCATATTGAAACGGATGTGCTCAACACGAATGGCAAAGCGTACGGGGTTGAACTGATGATTAAGAAACTTACCGGAAAGCTGAATGGCTGGATAAGCTATAGCTATTCGCGTACCCTGCTGAAGCAGGATGATCCGAATGCAGGTGAGATCATAAATGAGGGAAAATATTATCCGGCCAATTATGATCAGCCGCATTCTGCCACCGTTATTGCCAATTATCGTGTCAATCACCGTTTCAGTATTTCGGCAAACGGCACCTACAGCACCGGGAGGCCGATTACTTTACCCATTGGTGTTTTTTTCTATGATAATTCCTTCAGAACGCTCTACGCCGATAGAAATGCGTACCGTATACCAGATTACTTCCGGATCGATTTTTCAATGAATATCGAGGGAAACCACAGGATACATCAGACAACGCATAATTCCTGGACGCTGGGAGTATATAATCTGACAGGAAGAAAAAACCCTTATTCCGTCTATTATGTATCACAAAACGGGATGATAAACGGATATAAGCTTTCCATTTTTGGCAGCGCCATTCCCTATGTAAACTACAATATCAGGTTCTAAAATTAAGATATGAAAACAATCCATTGGTTGTTGCTATTATTAGTGCTGACGGGAGGATGTACCCAGAAATATATTTCACCATATCATTTTCCAAGTGTCGGCTATTTGGTGGTGGAGGGTTATATAAACGCGGATACCTTTCCCACAAATTTTATATTGAGCCGGGTAACCAGCCTCGATTCGCAGTATTATGTAGGGGAACCGGGAGCAGTAGTGAACGTTGAATCTCAAAACGGCGCCATTTTTCCCATTCCGGATGTCGGAAACGGAGCTTATTCCGGAGGCCCGTTACCGTTGGATGTGAACCAGCAGTACAGGGTGAGAATAACCACTTCAGATGGCCAACAATTCCTTTCTGACTTTGCCCCCGTGAATATTACGCCACCCATTGACAGCGTAAGTTGGAAGACCACATCTGCCGGCGTAAATATTTATGTCTCTACCCACGATCCCCTAAACAAGATCCAATATTACCAGTGGAAATATGATGAAACCTGGGAATACAATTCTGCATATGAATCCGGATATGAATATTTGGGCGGGATGATCGTAAGCAGGCCTGTGAGTGACATGATCTATACATGCTGGCAAACGAATAGCTCTACCGATATAATCATTGGTAACTCGGCAAAATTAAAGTCGAATATTATTTATGAAGAGCCAGTCACGTCGGTCCCCTATGCAAATTCAAACAAGCTTACGATAGAATACAGTATCCTGGTAAGGCAATACGCCCTGACGGAAGACTGGTATAATTTTAATCAAAAGATTCAAAAGAATACCGAAAACCTCGGATCCATTTTTGACGCCCAGCCATCTGAATTAGTTGGTAATATCCATTGTCTGACTAACCCCAGCGAACCGGTTGTCGGATTTATCGGTTGTGCCAGTGAAACAGAGGCAAGAATCTTCATTCAGCGGGGACAGTTACCAGGGTCCCAGGTCATCCTTACCGGATATGAAGATTGTACGGAGGATACGATAGCAAATACACCGGTCGCCCTTTCCATGGCATATGGCACCGGACAACTTATTCCGGTATCGCTGTACTACGTAGGTCCCAGCCTGGCCGGGATAGTCGGAGGGCCGCCCTTTTGCGTCGATTGCAGGTTAAATGGTGGATTTACACAAAAACCTGCTTACTGGCAATAATTATAAGCTTAACTATGCGTAAATCCGGTTTACTTCTTTTTGTTTCAATTTCCCTTTCGGGTTTCCATGCGCATGCTCAAAATGCAATAGCAGAGCAAGCCATACGTGATGCATTTAATGGTTACAGAACTGCAGGCATCCACGAGAAGTTGTATGTACATACAGACAAGAATTTTTACCTAACCGGTGAAATTCTTTGGTTCAGGATCTACGATATGGATGCTACTTTTCAACGGACACTTGATATCAGCAAAATTGCGTATGTAGAACTCCTGGACAATTCTAATAAACCTGTCCTTCAGCAAAAAGTATCACTTAAGCCTGGAGAAGCAAGTGGCTCCTTCATTATTCCACCCGGCATACTTACAGGTAACTACAGGTTCAGGGCATATACCCGGTGGATGAGGAATTTCGGTCCGGATTATTTTTTTTCGAAGACCATAAGTATTGTAAATCCGCACAAACTGGAGGCTGACTCTGCTGCAAAAAAAGCGGACAGGTACGATATTCAGTTTTTTCCTGAAGGCGGTAACTTGATCCAGAATTTGGAAAGCAAGGTTGGTTTCAGAATCACGGATGCCTATGGAATGGGGATGGATTGTACAGGCAGGATAGTGGATAATAACCAGGATACCATCCTAAAATTCCAGCCTTTGGTGTTCGGTCTTGGTCATTTCATGTTCACGCCCCTGACCGGCCATACATACAGAGCGATTGTTAATTTTCCCAACGGTAATCAGGTTACCCGGGACCTTCCCCCTGCTTATTCCAGCGGATATGAGATGAACATTTCCAAAACTGCAGAGAAGCAGTTAACCGTTACCGTTAGCGCTTCCGGAAACCCGGACCCTGCGATGTATGCTTATCTTTTTGTCCATACGCGGGGAGATCTTAAGAAGTTTGTCGGACAATACCTTAAAGACGGCAAAGCCATCTATTTAATCAACACGGATGACCTGGGAGACGGAATTTCGGATTTTACTGTGTTCAATTTCAACGAGCTTCCGGTATGCGAGCGTTTATATTTTAAATATCCGCAGAAAGGATTTCAGATCCAGTTGCCTCCGATGGATACCTATGAAACAAGGAAAAAAATCCAACTGGATCTTTCAACCTCAGACCATGAGGGTAAGCCAGTCCGAGCCGACATGTCCATGGCTGTTTACCGCCTGGATTCTCTTCAGACCCTGGATAAAACTGATATCATCGAATACCTGTATCTTTCTTCCGAACTCGGTGGGGGAATAGAATCTCCCGAATATTATTTTGGCGACAGCAGTAGTGTCAGAGAGGAAGCCATGGATAACCTCATGCTGACGCAGGGTTGGAGAAGGTTTAAATGGCAGGATCTCCTGCAGAAGAAACCAGCGCCCATTCAGCTGATGCCGGAATATAACGGGCATATTATCCAGGGAAAACTCGTCGACAATAAAACAGGAGCGGGCACTCCTGATGTGAATGTTTATCTTTCAATTCCTTCAACAAGAACACAATTCCGGGCCACGCCCAGCAATGCAGAAGGACGAGTGAATTTTGAAATGACCGGCATGTACGGTTCGCAGGAGATCATTGTACAGACAAATCCGAAAGAAGACAGCAGCAGCCATATTGATATAGAAAGCCCGTTCGATCACCAATTTACATCCGACCAGCTCACGGATATTTCGGTACCGTCAATAACTTCTCCTGCACTGCTTGATGAAAGCATCCATGCGCAGGTACAGCAAATTTATAGCGGTAATAAAATGCAGCAATTCATCATGCCTGCCATAGATACCAATTTCTTTTATGTCACTCCGGATGAAGGGTACCTGCTGGACGATTACACCCGGTTCCTGACCATGGAAGAAGTGCTTCGTGAATATGTAACCTCAGTGGACGTGCTCAGAAAGCGTGATAAATTTCAATTGCTTGTTTACAATTACCCTTTAAAAGAGTTTTTTCGTTCCCCACCACTGATCTTGATTGATGGAGTTCCTGTTTTTGATCCCAATAGATTATTTCATCAGGACCCGCTTAAGGTACGCCGCATCGATCTCATCACCAGAGAATATTTTCTGGGTTATCAGATATTGGATGGCGTTGTGAATTGTACCACCTATCACGGAGACCTGGACGGGTTCGACATGGATCCGCACGCCACTGTGCTCGATTATCCGGGAATTCCCGGCCAGCGGGAATTTTTTACGCCGGTATATGAAACGGAACAGGCTGTCAGCAGCCGGATGCCAGATTTCAGAACACTTTTATATTGGTCCCCTCAAATAAAAACGGGCCTTGACGGAAAAAATCAGATTAGTTTCTATACTTCTGACCTTCCCGGGAAATATGCAATGGTCGTTCAGGGACTTACAGAAAAAGGCGAACCTGGAAGCCGGGTTGTTTTTTTTACGGTTAAAAAGTAATTGTAATTATACTTTACGAATCCGCCTTCTTCCACCGATATCCGGCAGGAATCCTGTAAGCAATCCAATGAGTGGTAAAAAAGCGCAGACCTGATAAACATATATTATTCCTTTTTGATCTGCCAGCGCACCAAGTATCGCAGACCCCAGTCCGCCCATTCCAAAAGCAAATCCAAAGAATAGTCCCGAGATCATACCTATTTTACCAGGCAATAACTCCTGTGCATATACGAGTATCGCGGAAAAAGCAGATGCCAGCACCACGCCAATGATAACTGCCAATACGGCTGTCCAGAATAAATTGGCGTGGGGAAGAATAAGCGTAAATGGAGCANNAAAATAAAAATAAAATAAAAAAAATAAAAATAAAAAAAAAAAATAAAAAGATATAGCTGAGCAGTTTGAACGGAAACATGAAATTTAGCGATCAGATAAAAAATAAAATAACTGACCATGGAAGCCAGGTAGAAATATTTGGAGAAGATCAGCACCAGCAGGATGATGATCGATATAGTTATTTTTCTCCTGGAGAAATGCTGCTCCTCTCCGTAAATATTTCTTGCTTTCCCCTTTATCCGGTTTGTGTTTGCTTTGTACCAGCGGCCTACCAAAACCAACACCGTCATGGCCATCAGGGCCAGGATGCTGAACCAGCCGATGCTGGACTGACCGTAAGGCACGATGATCAAAGCGGCAAGCAGGGGCCCGAGAGAGCTGCCTGCATTTCCACCAACCTGGAAAATAGACTGAGCCAGCCCGCGCTTACCGCCGGATGCCATATACGCCACTTTGGAAGCTTCCGGATGAAAAACACTGGACCCTATGCCAATCAAACCCACGGATACCAGCAGTGTGGTAAAGTTGCCGGCACGTGACAATAATAAAAGCCCGATAAGGGTGAATCCCATACTGGTGACAAGCGAGAAAGGTTTCGGTTTTCTGTCCGTGTAGGATCCCACTACGGGCTGAAGGAGGGAGGCTGCCATCTGAAAAGTGAGCGTGATAAGACCCACTTGTGAAAAATTCAGGTGAAAGCTATTTTTTACTATGGGATAAATGGAAGGGATAAGGGACTGTATCGTATCGTTCAGCAGGTGCGAAAAACTGATCATGAACAAAATGGAATATACGGTAGTCTGTGTTACTTCTTTAGTACTTACAGGAACTGCTACTCCTTCTTTATTCATTTTAATTGGATTTTCCCATCCGGATTTCCATGTGGGATAATATTGATAAATTTATTTAATTCGAATCATCTCCCTTTAATTTTTCATTCAACTTCATGAGGAACGGTTTCGGAAGATCAGGAAGCTCATCGTGGGTCCCGAATCTGGTGCTGGAATGAATGACATTATAAATATTTGGTCCTTCAGGTTTTTTTTCAACGAATGGAATATTATTTTCCATGAAGCGAACGCGATTGCTGGTAAACGAACGGTAAGCGCAGTATTCTACCGAAATGGGTTCAGACAGGGTCTTCAGCTGCTTCAATTGGTAATTAACATGGATGGTAATTATAATATTAAAAAGTATCCCGACTATTGCCCAAAGTACATTCACGCCCACAGATATATACAGGGCGCCTCTTAAGTATTTATATCGCGGATCCTGTAAACATTCAGAGACCAGTACAATAATGACCGGTAATAACCAGAATTGCGGAACAAACCTCGCCCACCACGAATCCGGAATGACAAATACGGAAATGAGAATAATCCCGATGATGGCCATGCCGAATATAAATGCAGGATTTTTGGAATGCCTGAAAGTAACCAATAGAAGCACGACCAGGGAAATCAGTATGGCTCCGCTGAAAAAGGGTCCGAATGCAGACATTTTTAATTCTACAGTATTGGCGCTCAACAGTTCCTTTTTATTGATTGTGAATGGTACTTTAATTATTTCCTTTATAGATTCCTTATCAGCCGACTTGTCGTAAGCACGTGCAGCAAGAGAAAGAAATAGTTTTTCAAACCGGTTCTTATTCCTGAAAATCAAAGGGGTTAGTTCATAAATTTCATTACGTGTTTCCTGCAACCCATAGAATACCTGCCCGGTCGAAATGATATTTGTAACATAAGGATGAAACCCGATAAAGCCAATACCCAGAATTGCAGAGATGGTGCAGGTATAAAAAACCTTTTTCAGAAGGTTCCATTCTTTTCTTACCATCATGATCAGAAGAAATCCGATGCAGAAAATACCAGTGTACACCAGGGAAGTGTATTTAATGTTTACTGTCGTCACAATAACCAAAGCCAACAAGAACAGATAATATTTATTTTGCTCCAGAAGAAATAAACAAAACAAAGTCAAAAGGCAAAGAAGCAGGGATGCCATCGCTCCGTCCACGCAATAAGTGAAGAGTTGGAAAATAGTAATGGGATTGAAGCAGGCCAAAATACTGATCAACCATTTTTTTGAATCAGAAAAGCGGTTGATCTTATACATTAGGGAAAGGCATAAGAAAAAGGCTCCAGCTAAAATGATCAGGTTTACAGATTTCCCTGATTCGATTCGATGGGTAAATTTATAAATGGCGGCTTCCACAATTTCAGTTCCTTTTGATAGATGGTTAATATTTAAATATTTCAGGTTAACCGTGGGGACGAGTGCAGCAATCGAATCATTAACAGGTTTGTCGGGCCCTGAACACCAAACATCTTTCGAATATGCAACTGGTTCC
>PLEB01000074.1 GCA_003136915.1 Chitinophagaceae bacterium | reverse complement strand
CCTGCTGCAGTCTTGCGAAAATAATATGAAAAACCTTCCTTCTTTCAGGCAAAAGCATATCAGCGTGGATGAAGGGAAACTGATCACAGCCTATCTGAGTGAAGATGCCAAAGTGAAAGCCAGGTTAACGGCTCCGTATATGCGTAGAAGTTAGGTGGACTCACCCTATGTGGAATTCCCGAATGGTTTGCACGTTGATTTTTTCAACGATTCACTGGTGATTCAAAGCACTATGGATGCCCGGTACGGGAAACGGCGTGAATTTGACCAGAAGGTTTTGTTGCGCGACAGTGTGGTGGTTAAGAATATACTTAAAGGCGATACGCTCTATTGCCAGGAGCTTTGGTGGGATGAGAAAGCAGAAAAATTCTATACCGATAAACCCGTTCGCATCCACAAGGCGGGGGGAACAATCCTTTACGGAACCGGACTAACTGCCCCCCAGGATTTCAGCNNATCAACCATCAACTGCAAAACGGGGAATATGAACTAAAACAAAAAAGCCCCGGAATACTCCGGGACTTTTGAATGTGTTTGTACTTTACCTAACCATTACCAAGTTGGTCATCAATAGGGTACAAATTTTAACACCTTCGTAGGATTTGGCTTTTCGTGGAATTTGGATCTTAACAGTCGTTAAATAATGTCTTTCGAATGGCCCAGTGGTTCATGGATATTGGTTTTCAAAAGAAATTGGATATATAAAAGAACCATTTGAACGAGCATCATCTAACACGACGATGTAAACATACAAATTGAGTATCCCCAGGCAAGCGGAATTGCGCTCGATCTGCTCATTCGGAAAATACGGGAAAATTTGGCATACCTACGCGAATTAAAACAGGGAGTAGGTGTTTGTATTTAGTGAACCGTCAACCGTCAACCCTTTCCGCGCGCATTTGAGGAAAAAGCAGGACATCCTGGATGGAGGACTGATTGGTGAGGAGCATGGCCAGGCGGTCAATGCCGATGCCTATTCCTGCAGTGGGCGGCATGCCATATTCAAGCGCCCGCAAAAAGTCATGATCAATAAACATAGCTTCTTCGTCCCCTCGTTCCATGAGGGCCCCCTGTTCTTCAAAGCGCTCCCGCTGGTCCACCGGATCATTAAGCTCAGAATAGGCATTTGCAATTTCCTTTCCGTTGATAATTAATTCAAAGCGCTCAACCAATCCCGCCTGGCTCCGGTGTTTTTTGGTCAGCGGACTCATTTCAACCGGGTAATCCGTAATAAATGTCGGCTGAATAAAATTATGTTCACAGGCATTGCCGAATAATTCATCTATGAGCTTGCCCTTTCCCATATTGTTATCAGTTTCAATATGAAGCTTTCTGCAGAGCTTTCTCAAACCCTCTTCATCCATCAACGCTACCTCTTCTCCTGTTGCTTCCCTGATTGCTTCGTAAATACTTATCCTTTTATAAGGCGCCTTAAAGTCAATCTCTTTCTCCCCGGCAATCACTTTTGTGGTTCCGTTCACGGATTTGGCAGTTGTTTCCAGCAGCTGTTCCGTGGTTTCCATCATCCAGAAATAATCTTTGTAAGCCACATAAAATTCCAGGATCGTGAATTCAGGGTTGTGGGTCCGGTCCATGCCTTCATTACGGAAATTTCTGCTGAATTCATACACCCAGTCAAACCCGCCTACGATCAGGCGCTTCAGGTAGAGTTCATTGGCGACACGCAGATAGAATGGCATATCTAGCGCGTTATGGTGGGTAACAAAGGGACGCGCGGCAGCTCCGCCAGGTATGGGTTGTAAAACCGGGGTATCCACTTCCAGCGCACCTTGTCCGTTCAGGAATTCACGCATGGAATTGATCATCCTGGATCTCTTGATAAAGACCTCCTTCACGTGCGGATTTACGATCAGGTCGGCATAACGCTGCCTGTAACGGAATTCCGGATCGGTAACCGCATCAAAGGTTTCCCCTTCTTTTTCCTTCACAACCGGAATGGGCCTGAGGGCCTTGGCAAGCAGGGTCAATTCTTTCACATGGACGGATATCTCTCCTGTTTTAGTAGTGAAGACATACCCTTTTACTCCAATAATGTCACCTATATCGGTCAGGTGTTTCCAAACTTTGTCGTAGACCGTGTGGTCTTCCCCGGGAGATATATCATCTCTTTTGATGTAAAGCTGGATCTTTCCTGAACTGTCCTGGATTACGGCAAATGAGGCTTTTCCCATGTCCCGTATGCTCATGATCCGGCCGGCAAGGCAAACGGACCCGAAATCTGCCTTATTTTCATTCTCGCGAAAGTGTGTCTTTATGAATGCAGCGCTGCTGTTTACTGGATAAGACGGAGCAGGATAGGCCACGATGCCCAGTTCGTGGAGGGATTTTAGTTTTTCGCGACGGATTAGTTCCTGCTCAGACAAATGGGAGGTGGTCATACTGCAATTGGGTTTCGAAATCCTGCAAATGTACAGGAATATGTTTTGCACGCAGTAAGGGTAAATGCGCTTGAATTTCCGGGCTGGTTTATAAATAGTTTCCCCTATTTTCGTCCTATAAATAATAGCGATGAAGTTTGAGAAGATCAACAACAAAGGGCAGGCACAGCTATTCCGCAATCATTATATGGAGATGTTGACAAAAACGCATCCCCTGGTGATCTGGGGAATGTATGTGCCGGTGATTATTTATTTCATATACCTGAGCGACTATCGATTTGAGATCGGTCCGGGAACGATTTTCCTTGTGTTCGCAGCCGGGATATTCTTCTGGACTTTCTTTGAGTATTTGATGCACCGGTTTGCTTTTCATGCTGTGGGAGAAAGCGAAAAGGCAAAAAAATTTATCTATATCATGCACGGGAACCACCACCATTTTCCGCGCGATAAAGAGCGCCTTTTCATGCCCCCGGTACCCAGTATTATTATTTCCTCCATGACCTTCGGAATCATGTTCCTGGGCATTAAGGAATATGCATTTGCATTCTTCTCAGGATTTATCCTGGGCTACCTTTTCTATGGGAGCATACATTATGCAATTCACGCCTGGAACCCACCGTTCAAATGGATGAAATCCCTTTGGAGAAACCACCACCTTCATCATTATAAGGATGATGGCAGGGGATTCGGCGTCAGCACCACGATCTGGGACCGGATTTTTGGAACTATGTTCGATCTGCAAAAAGAAAAGGAGGACAAGGAAAAAGTGCGTGAGCTGATGTATAAATGATCCCTGGACGGATCACCGGTATTTTTCAAATACGCCCAACCCAAACAGGGCAAAATCAAATTTTACAGGATCATCTGAATCCATTTCCCGCAGTGCTTCCGTAAGTTCTGTAGCCGTGGTCCAATCCGTCTGGCTCCTGCTGATCAGTCCGAAGTGTTTGGCTACGCGGGACACGTGCAGGTCAACCGGACAGATCAGATCTGCCGGCGATATTTTATGCCATAGACCGAAATCGACCCCTTTATTATCCCGCCGCACCATCCATCGCAAATACATATTCAATCTTTTACATGCCGCGTTTTTTTCCGGCGTGGAAATATGTTTTTGGGTGCGCCGCGGGGCATCTTCCAGGGAGAAAAAACGATTGTAAAAAGCACCCAGGCCGTTTTTCATCCGGTCGGCTTTATCGGATTGCGGGGAAAGAAATGCCGTTTCCAGGGAATCATATTTCTGATAGTGCGACTTCAAAAACCGGATAAAATAAAGAAGGTCGGTAGTGTTGAACGTACGGTGCTTAAATTCCATAAATCTTCTCAGGTCCTTTTCTGTATGATGGATGATAAAATCATATGGAGAATTTTCCATGGCGAACATCAGCTCGCTGGATTTTCGGATAATCGTCTTCCGGTTTCCCCAGGCAAAAACGGATGCAAAAAGTCCCGCAATCTCAATGTCCTGCTTTTTACTAAACCCATGAGGCACCGAGATCGGATCATCCGTTATGAAAGAAGGATGATTGTATTGCTGCACCTTTCTTTCCAAAAAATCCCTTAGCTCGGTTTTAAAAGGTTGATGGTTGATGGTTGA
>PLEB01000143.1 GCA_003136915.1 Chitinophagaceae bacterium | reverse complement strand
ATCCTGGCTCTGATGACCGTTTTCATCGCAGGCGGCTCTTCATTTGTTCAGTCATCAAAGGAAAAGTATAAAACGCTTTATTCCGGGTTATGGAATAAGCATCCTGATAAGGTACCGGACAGCGTCATTTCAAAAAAGGCCTTCCTGGAAGCTTATAAAGTACTGATAAGTCCGCGTTGCATGAACTGTCATCCTTCCGGCGATGCGCCGCTGCAAGGGGATGATAGTCATATCCATACACAGGGCGTTCTACGTGGAAAGGATGGTAAAGGTTTGTATGCACTTAAATGTACCAACTGTCATCAACCGCAAAATACGCCTGGTCCGCATATGCCTGGTGGCAATCCAAAATGGCAACTCCCTCCCGCCACAACAAAGATGGTGTTTCAGGGAAAAACTCCTCGCCAACTCGCCGCCCAATTACTCGATAAAAATGAAAACGGCGAAAGAAATAATGCCCAGCTGATTGATCACGTTACAAATGATACGCTTGTTGCTGCAGGCTGGCATCCGGCTGAGGGTCTTGCTCTTCCACCATTGACCCATCGTGAATTTGCAAGACAATTTAAACAATGGCTGGACAAGGGAGCTTATCTTCCGGATTGAAAGAATTATGGTACTATCCTGGCTGAAAGATCCGGCTCAGTCATTTCCTTGTCGAATGGAAACATAGGCCGCTGGATTCTCTTGTACGGGAGACGTTCCAGATCCTGATCCACACCTCCCGGTGTAAGCGCCATCATCCAGTCTGCTTTCATTGCAAAAAGTTCAGGTTCCAAATACCCGATCTTAACTACTACAATATCTGTTGTACGGGGAGTAAGTCCCAACCTGGTAAAATCAATCTCTTTGTGATAAGGCTTACGTTTTTGCGTAACAATAATATGTATACTACCAACCCGGACAGCCACTTCAACTTCAGCATCCTTATCGCCGTACACAATAGACTCAACTGTTCCTGAGATCGGTACAGGAGGAGCATACCGGGCATCTACTTTTGCACCGGCGTAACCGCTTACATGGCCACCCACGCCTGCCTGAATAGATTTTTTTACAAGCTCCGGTCCCGGAATTGATGCATATATGAGAGAAGGACCGTTCCCGGATTTAAATTCGGGACGGGAAAGTAATTGAGTTAAGGTCCAGGTTACATCACCCGCACCCCCCGCAGTAGGANNCGCGTGAATAAGGCATTCTTCCAAAGTTCCCGTTGGCGCCACAAATTCAAAACCTGATCTGGCGTTCCAAAAATTATGAGCCAACTGCTCCGCTGTATGGATCACCTTCTCTTTATCGTCTCCCGTAACCATAACAACCGCATGGTTGCGCGGTTCGTCAGCCCACGCATATCCAACCCATATAGCAGCATCAATAATTCCATCTTGCGCTGCGGCAGGTGCAACCGCCCTATACAAACTCTTCGCCGGTTCAATTCTGGTACTGGTTTTTTCACCAGGTAATAAAATTGGAATGGGAACCCATACTTTATAAGCAGGCTTTCCCTTTCCGGTTTCAATTCGTTTCAGCAGATTTTCCACGGCCCTTTGTTTCGTTTCCATTGCATCTTCGTGCGGCGCCAACCGGTAACAAGTAATCAAATCGGTATTTTCTGCCAACCGCCAGGAAACGTTTCCATGTAAATCCATAGAAGTGGATATGATCGTTGCTTTCCCGATCACAGCGCGGATCCTCGTAATAAAGTCGCCTTCAGGATCATCCAGGCCCACCACACTCATGGCACCGTGTATGTCGAAATAAAGTCCGTCGAATGGTCCATACTTTCTAAGCGAATCAAGTGTTTTATTAACAAGTGATTCGTATGCTTCCCGGGTGACTGCTCCTCCCGGCAGGGCATGACCGACTAAAATCGGAAACCATACTGCCCGACGGCGAAGGGGCGAATCATCGGATAAAAAGGGATACAAGGAGAAAACATCATTACCATATTTTGCATGAAATGCCGCTTCGTCGGTTAGCGCCGGTGAAAACGTACTTGATTCAATTCCAAGACCCGCAATCGCGATACGTGGAAGAGAATTTGTCGCCATTCCGAGGCATACCATCAAACAACAGAAAACTATAAGAAGAAACAGATGTCTCACATACAACTTTTAGTTGGTCAGATTCCATTGGCATTTTGGCAATCTGAATTTAAACATAATAATTAAGGAACGGCTACTGCCTTCTCTAAATTCTTAAATTCTCCTAAAAATGAATGCAAGCCGGCTTTTGATTGCAGTTTCTGCAATTCTAATTCCATTGCGTTGTAGTAATCGATTATGAATAGACTGGTAGCTATGATAGTTTTATATCAAAGAATACGAATATGAAAATAGTTTTAACCAGTCTATATTTTTTCGCCCTGCTGTTTAGCACTCCGGCAATAGCCCAAAAGCCAGCGTCCATCGGATATTTCCGGTGCGGTGCGAATTTGAATTTTTCCTGGCCTGAAAAAGGAAAGATCTTTCTTATTCCGGCATTTAACCTGACTCCCGGTCTGAGAATTATACAGGGTACCGATTTTGCGATGGTTATAACGCTGCCAGTTTCCATTGGATATTCTTCAGATAATTATTACCACACCGGTTATTTTGGCCTTGACGTCCCTGTAATGCTGGAATTCAATTTTGGAGCAGCAACCGGAAACTCTGCCACCAGCGGAGTTGGCTTCATGCTCGGCGCAGGAGCAGGCTACCAGGCTGTGGGTTCGTATGATAACTCAAGTTTTAATGATGAAGACCAGTTCAGTGATATGGATTTTTGGGGTTACAGGTTAAGTTTTGGAGCCAGCTTTGGTAAAGATCCCACCGGAGACCGGAATATGATTGTTGCGAACTTTGGACAAAGCCTTACCCAGGACAGAAAGTATACGATTTCCATCGGCATATACCTGATATTAGGCAACAGGAAAAAAGTCACTGAAAGATACTAGCATCATTCGTTATTCAATTGCATTTAGATACAAGAAATTACCTGTTGACGCGGCAAATTATTGGGAAGGAATTCATGACGGATTAGTAACTACAGACTTGGCAGATTTGTGAGACTACATTTTAGGACGCTTAATCTTCTTTCCGGCAAGATATTGCTTCCACGGGTTCCAGTAATGGTCAAACCATCCTTTTTCAATACTTTCAGCATGAGCATCAGGTACGTTGCTGTGAATGGCATGCAATACGGTGCCTTTCCCTTTTGGTTCCAGTATGATGGTAAAGATAGAATCCGGGTCGCCCGCGGCCCAGTTGGATCCGCGCCAGGTTTGTATAATGATTTTATCTTTTACCGTGTAAACACTAGTACCTGTGATGTATCCTCCATGTGCGCTGAATGGAGCCCCGGCTTTGGATGAAATTTTAACTGGTGAGCCCGCAATATGCGAATGCTTTTTTGAATTCATGTAAAGGTCGAATAAGACCTTCGGTTTTGTTTTCTTGAAGGTTACTTTTTGAGTAATCTGCTTCGCCATAAAATTAGTTTTTATAACTAAAGTTAAAGAAGTTCATGCAAAAATCTCTCTGTCACGTATCTTTTGAGAAACACTGTAGTATTCGTCCCACCATGGTTTTTCGCCCGGTTTTCCGGGTACTGTCTTTAGATACAGCATTTTTGTTGTTGTAGAAGCTTTTGCAAGGGCATCCCTGAATTCATAGTGGTCAAACATCACAACAGCCTGGACCATATAACTC
>PLEB01000309.1 GCA_003136915.1 Chitinophagaceae bacterium | reverse complement strand
ATTTTCAAATTTTCAAATTAACCCTCGTCTTGCCCGAAAAAACTCCTTCATCAAAATGCCGCATTCTTCACTGAGTATGCCGGAAATTACAGTTGTTTTAGGATGGAAGGGAGGGGGGCCAATACCCAATTGTTCCAGGGAAGGCGTGGGGATAATATATTTCTTGTAACCATTTTTTTCGTCCGCGCCGCCGTAAACTACCTTTTGCAATTTTCCCCAGTACATGGCTCCGGCGCACATCAGGCAGGGTTCGATGGTTATGTAAATAGTTGCGTCCGGTAAATATTTAGCTCCGATAAAATTAAATGCTGATGTCATGGCTATGATCTCCGCGTGAGCGGTGGGATCTTTTAATCGCTCAACCTGGTTGTGACCACGGGCGATAATTCGGTCCTGTATTGTAATGATTGCCCCCACCGGAACCTCACCTTCTGTAAAAGCCTTTTTGGCTTCCTTGAGCGCCTGCAACATAAAATATTCATCCGTCATGCTGCCGTTAAATTTCTCTTATTAATTCGATTTACCATATACGCTGATCAATTTGAGCAAGACGCCATTGGTCCAGCCGAACCCATCCTGTCCACTATATTCCCCACCACCCGCTTCTTTGGTAATATCTGCCACATTATATTTCTCCATCAGCTTCCCGGTTTTTTTGTATACGCTGGTGTTTAGCCGGATCCATCTTTTTGCCGCTGTTGCTGCCAGGTTCTTTTGTCCGCAGCGATCCAATCCCCAGATCATCATCCATTCGAGCGGAGCCCATCCATTTGGGGCATCCCACTGTTCGCCGGTTGGGTATTCTGTAGTTACAAATCCGCCATCCTTTAATAATTTTGCCTTCAATACTGCTGCCACTTTCTTTCCGAGAAAACTGAGATAATCGGGATGTGCTTTGATGAAACAGAATGGATAAAGCCCTGCGGGTGTAATATTGTTCCTCTGCATTCCTGTCTTAAAATTATAGTCCGTATAAAAAGACATTTTTTTGTTCCAAAAATATTTATCAATCTGTTCACCGCGCAGTTTTGCTTTTTTCCTGAAAATAGCAGCCCCTGCCTGATCACCGTTAATCATCCTGGCTCTTGCAATTGTCCATTCGAGGTGGTACAACAGGCAATTCAGGTCAACCGGCAGTATGTCTATGATCTGGACGCTGGCGATATTCTTATTGTCGGCAAACCACCGGCTGCTGAAGTCCATGCCGCTTTCCGCGCAAGCGCGGAGGCTTTCATACATTTCTGCTTTATTCCGGCCCGATTTTTCCGCTGTAAGAAAATCTTCCCTGTAACTTTCCTGGCGGGGGACGACACTATCGTCCCAGTATCTGTTTAGCAGCGTGCCATCTTTTAATTTCACGATCCGGCGGAAGGCCTGACCGGGTTTCACTTTATCGGCTCCATCCATCCAGAAAGCATATTCTTTTTCCATGTCCGGAAGAAAGGTTTGGTANNTAAGCAAAATTGCGGATCATATTTTGGATCATATCCACTTCCCCGCTTTCCTTGAGGCCCAGCATCGTAAAATAAGAGTCCCAGTAATACACTTCGCGGAAGCGTCCTCCGGGTACGATGTACGGATAAGGAAGCGGGAGCAGTGAGCTGCCTTCCACTTCTTTATCCGGGTTTCTCTTCAGCACGGCCCAGAGATTTTTTATGTGGGTAACAACGTCCTGTGAAGTATCCGATTTGTAATTCGCGGTAACGGGCTGGGGGATTTCGAAATTGTCTTCCACAAATTTTTTAAGATTAAAATTTGGTCCCTTTTGCAAACCGTAATCGTACATGATATCTGCGGGCTTACGTTTCGGAATGCAGTCAACAAATGTTTTTCCGTCCGGAAAAATTTTCTGCATCTGAACTTCGATGAAGAGTTCGCCATAAATTTTATCCGGTGCCGGCGGCTCCAGGAACTGGCAAAAGCTTGTAAATACTGCGAACAGCAAGGGCAGAACCAAAAGGCGTTTCATCGGAGCTTATTTGTTTTAAAGATAGCATTTTACGGGGAATTGGTTGATGGTTGATAGTTGATGGTTGATGGATATCTATTGCGAATCCCCACCTAAAAAAAATAACCCCCACGAAGAATCGTAGGGATTTGTATTGCTTATGACTATTGATTATTATTTTTAATGCGAATCGCTTATCGCGAAACGCTTATCCCGGAATGCGAAAAGAAGAATGCAAGATTTTAATATTGAACGAACAAAGCGAAGTGTTTGGAAGTTTAAATTTGAAACAACATGAAGCGTCCAACCCCCCGCGTTCCGGGCAGAACCTGAATTAAGCGTTCCACGATTCTCATTTTGCGTTAAGTGTTTCGGGTTGTGGGCAGGAGAAATTGCAAACCACAAAGCCAGCAGGGCTCCATAGCTTCCGCCACGTTCAATCCACTCAAAAAATTCATAATGCGGATAAAAAAGTTCTGTCGTCATTTTCCAAATAAAGAAAATAAAAATCAGGGACCTCAGAGGGCGGATCAGCACGGAAATAGCAGCACTTGCTTCAAACAGGCCCACCAGGAGGGCTGTTTTTTCCGGATTGGAAAACCCCAATGCCGTATACTGAATCAGCAGGCCTTTCTTATCTATCAGGTTTAGCCAGCCATGCCCCGCAAGCAGGAGAAATACGATGATTTTTAAACAGAGGAATACCCGCTTCATAGTCTTATCGTCAACAGGATGATCGGGATTGATCACACTGAAAAGATTTGATTTTGTTAAGCCGCCGGAGAGAACCAGCAGTGTGAAAGGCACTCCGAAATTGCCGGCGCGTTCAATGAATTCTGCAAGGGGCTCTCCCGATAATGGGCGGCACAGAGCCGTTACCAATCCCCATACGCAAAGCCAGGCCGGGATGGCCCGGATGGGAAATACGAGCATGGTAATGCCAAGCAGGATATCAAATGATCCCAGCCAGGGCATGAGCTGATAAGCCAGCTTGGTTCCGATTCCGAATACCGCAAAATAATTGCACCAGATTGCTTTGGTAATGATACCAAATGATCCATGACCAATAAAACATAACGCTATGGCGATGCGCAGCGTATAGTGAATTTTACGGGTCAGAGTCAATGATTTCATTGTTTTCAATTTTAGCATTTTTTAAAAAAGACCCCGCGAAGAATCGAGGCGTCTATATTGCTTAAACCATATGAAAAGTCAGTTCGCACCGTCAGCCTGCGCGCGCGCGACGGCATAGTTTCCCACATTTTGTCCTACTGTTAATCCTGTTTCGACATCTATCCGGTAATGGATCCCGCTGATAAGCCGCGACATGCCGGCTTGCTGAGCCATGGCCTGATACTTGGATGCATTTTCCGGCAGGAGATACGATAATAATGTAGAGGCTGCTCCGCTGAAACAGGAGTGACCTGATACATAAGAAGGGAAATTGGGTATACCTGTTAATGTTTTGATCCTGGGCTCCATTTGAGTTGGCCGGGGATTGAAATAGAAATACTTGATGTCCCAGCATACAATAGCCACATCCATTTCGGCCATATTGAGCAGTGCAAAATTGCGCGCCATGCGCACCTCGCTCCAGTTCTGTTTGACAAAGTCTTCCGCGGCAATGGCATTCCAATGTCCTGTCGGTGTATAGGTGCCAACACCATCTGCCCAGAACTCTACAATACCGATTTGATCACGGCTGGGATTTTTTATATAAGAATAGGCTTCGTCAGCATCCTTCATTAATTCAGGACTGTTGGTAGCAGGCGGCGGACCCGGACGGAAACTGGATATGGCTGCTGAATCAAACAGGAAAGGCTTTACCTTAAAGAAAAGCGGCAGCATCGGGGGACGTTGAGGCGTTTCCAGGCTGTACCACGGAATTTGGCCGAGGTTGAGCGCTATGGTTTGAAAATTTGTCCAGTCAGTTTGCGTACCGATTGCCGCGCCTGCATGGTCTCCCCTGGCGCGGGTAATAAAAAGTTCTTNNGTTTGCTGGATGTTCGCAATTTCATCAGGGAAAAGCAATTTCATCATTTCTGCAGTGACACCTGCAAGCACGGCGGCCTCGGAAGGATAGGAAGGAAGATCTGTCTTATTGATGAATTTTGCAGCTACTGAAGAATCAATCTTATAAGGCGCTGCCTGGTTGTATTTGGTTTTATAATACCAGCAGGCGATCAGGGCGTCATATTGTGCCGCACTAACATAAGCATATGCCCTTGCCGAATAAGGAGGATTGGTAAAAGGGAAGAGTGGATAGGCCAGCGGATTGGCGGAACTGGGTGCAGGATATACACCACTGCTATTTGTAACAGTAGGAAGATTGTATTTGGCAACCAGTCCCCGCATGATCTCATTCCATCTCAGCGCACTTCCTGCGGCCCAGTATTTAATGGAATTCTGCTGGTCTTTTGAAATGTTTTGTTGTAAAGATTTAATTTCATTCAGATCAGCCAGGTAACCCGGAGAATTCGTTGCCGCGGGAGCAGCCACAGAAAAACTGTCTGGCCGGGAAAGCAGCACGGTTTTCCAACCTCCGGCGTTGAGATCATTATTGTCGGCGCTCAATGCCGACAAACCGGCTGTGCGATTAC
>PLEB01000328.1:7514-8816 GCA_003136915.1 Chitinophagaceae bacterium | reverse complement strand
TCCTGGCTGTTGTGATTTACAACAATTACTTCATGGGTACTGGGATATGTTTGCACCAGGGCGCCGGGCAGATTGGCTGCCAGGTTGGGCGCTTCATCACGCGCACAGATTATTACGCTAACGGGATGGTGCTGAGATTTTTCTTTCGAAGCCTTCCTGAAGAATGCGAGACGCAGGAAAAACCATAAATAATAGAAAACCTGAACGGCGGTTATTACGCAGAAAATCACAAACCAAATCTCACTCCACGATAAATAAGGCGGAAGTTTATGCATTCAAGGCTACAGTTAGTTGGGACAGTAAATTTACGTAATAATGTTAATAGTTGATGGTTGATAGTTGANNTGATAGTTGATGGTTGATGGATCTCCATTGCGGATTTCCATCTAAAGTCCATCAACCATCAACTATCAACCCTAACTTGCATCCATACCAATGGCCAGATTATCATTCGAACTTATTGCGCAAGACCCTCTTACCCAGGCCCGCGCGGGGCTCCTGCGCACAGATCATGGAGAAATTCCAACCCCTGTTTTTATGCCTGTAGGAACTGCGGGTAGTGTAAAAGCAGTTACCTCCAACCAACTGAAACAGGAAATAAAAGCCCGGATCATTCTGGGAAATACTTATCACTTATATCTCCGTCCCGGTACTTCCGTTTTGGAAAATGCCGGAGGAATCCATCAGTTTATGAACTGGCACGGACCTGTTTTAACTGATAGCGGTGGGTACCAGGTTTTTTCTTTGGCAGGAACCAGGCAAATCACCGAAGAAGGCGTGGTCTTTAAATCCCATATTGACGGCTCATCTCATCTGTTCACGCCGGAAAAAGTGATGGATGTTCAGCGTAGCATTGGCGCTGATATCATCATGGCTTTTGATGAATGTACGCCCTTTGGCATTGGGTATGAGTATGCCCGCAGTTCCATGGAGCTTACCCATCGCTGGCTGGACCGCTGCATTGCCCGGTTCGGGGACACCCCTGATAAATACGACTATACGCAAAATCTTTTTCCCATCGTTCAGGGAAGTGTTTTTGAAGACCTGCGCAAACAATCCTGTGCGTTCGTTGCTTCCAGGGATGCTTTGGGCAATGCCATCGGAGGATTGAGCGTGGGAGAGCCGGACGAACAATTATACAGCATGACGGCCCTCTGCTGCGAACACCTTCCTGCAACGAAACCGCGTTACCTGATGGGTGTAGGTACGCCCTGGAATCTCCTGGAATGCATTGGCCTTGGTGTGGATATGTTCGATTGTGTAATGCCAACGCGAAATGGCAGGAATGGCATGCTCTTCACA
>PLEB01000328.1:0-7475 GCA_003136915.1 Chitinophagaceae bacterium | reverse complement strand
TAAGACAGGCACGAGACCATATACTGCAGGGTGACTTTGCAGTCTGGAAAAATCAGCAAACGGAGATATTGAAACAAAGACTTTGATCATTTCCCCTTCCAAACATTATTGTCAACATTGATGTCTGGCAGCGTTTCATCGGGATCAATGACAACCATTTCGATTTTCCTGGTTGAAGGATAGTAGAATTTCCATACAGGGCCGTGCTGCCAGATTTCAACCGGTAATTTTACCCGGCCCGTTTTTCCATCGATCTCTTTTATTTCTACTGTTGCCGGCATGGGAAGCTGTTCCAGATTTTCAATGGTTATGATAGCTCCATTCGCAGGATTTGATTCCTGGTATTCTACATTCGTGACGGCCTGGTCCACTTTCCAGTTATTTAAGAACCAACCTCTCCAGAACCAATCAAGGGTTTCTCCGCTATAATTTTCAATGGCATGAAAGAAATCCCATGGCGTCGGATGTTTATATGCCCAACTTCTGATATAATACCGGAAGGCGCCGTCGAATCTTTCTTCTCCCAAAACCTGATACCGGAGTATTTGCAGTCCGATCGATGGTTTTTCATATGCATTCGTGGCCAGATAACCGGGGTTGGTCACTTCCGGAATGGTCATGATACCTTCTGAGCCAGGTTGAAAAAAGCGTTCCGAACGCGACCTGATCCTTGGGGCTTGGTAGAATTCTCCGTGATTAAAATACTTGTCGGCGATGGAATTGATGAATGTGTTGAAACCTTCGTCCATCCATGCAAATTTTCTTTCATTACTTCCTACGATCATGGGAAACCAGGTATGGCCAAACTCATGACTGATCACGCTCCAGAGGTTTCTTCGCTGATCGTATGAACTGCAAAAAACAAGTCCGGGGTACTCCATACCGCCAACAGGTCCTGCCACATCCACGGCATTGGGATAAGGGTATGGCAGCCATTTTTCAGAATAATGTTCAATAGCGCCCTTGGTAAATTCGGTGGAACGTTTCCAGCCGGAATCCAATGCAGATTCAATGGGATAGACTGACATAGCAAGGGATTTTTTTCCCTGCGGCAGATTGATTCTGGCCGCATCCCATACAAAAGCGGCAGATGCGGCCCAGGCAACATCCCTGGCATTCCGGCAACGGAAATGCCAGGTCAGCCTGCCTTTAGGCGGTTTTGCAGCCCGGTTTTTCACCTCTTTTTCATTGCGGATCATTACAGTTTTATCACTGTTTCTGGCCGCATCCAATCTTTTTATTTCCTCAGCACCGAGCACTTCTGAGGGATTCAGCAATTCACCTGAAGCGACAACAAGTTCATTTGCGGATGCATTAATTGTAAAATCGTAGTTACCGTAGTCCAGGTAAAATTCTCCGGCTCCCAGGTAGGGAAGGGTATTCCATCCTTGTACGTTATCGAATACACACATGCGCGGGAACCATTGTGCAATTTCATAAATCCATCCGTTGTCAGTTTCCACCCTGCCCATGCGGTCAGATCCTTTTTCAGGAATCCCAAAATTGTATTCGATGCGGATCTTTAAGGAATCTCCATGGGCACCCAGCGTGTCGGGCAACAGGATCTGCATCCGCGTATCGGAGATTCTATAATCGGCTTTCTCCTCTTTTCCTGCATGCACAATCTTAACAGATTGGAAATTGTATCCTCCGTCAAAGCCTAGATTCGCATAGCGGCCGCCGGTGACCGGTGTGGTTGCCTGTGCACGGGAATCGGGTTTGTAAATGTTCTGATCCAGTTGAAGCCATACAAAAGGCATGGGGTCCGGACTGTTATTTTTATAGGTGATAGCTACAGTTCCGCTTATTTTCTGGTTCACATCATCCAGGCTTGCCTGAATGGAGTAATCCGCCTCGTTCTGCCAGTACTTCGGACCCGGAGTTCCTGCTGCTGTTCTAACTTCATCACCGAAAGCAGGATAAAATATCGGTGCAAAAGCCTCATGCTGATCATAGGTCCCTGAATTCTGGGAAAAGCCATATTGGGAAACCAATACCATGCAGCCCGTTATCAAAATCCATTTTTTTGAAGGCATTTCATTATTTTATGCCGGCGAAGGTATATTTTTCAGCGTTTTTTTCCCTGATGAATTTGACAAGTGGTTTTAGGATTTAACATCCGGGCTTCAATTCCCAGAGCGCATTGCAGTACTTTCGCAGCGGTTTGTAACATGAAAAAACTGGATTGGTACATACTTCGCAAATTCCTGAGCACATTTGTGTTTACTATGCTCACTATCACGGTAATTGCCGTAGTGATTGATACCAGTGAGAAAGCTGATGATTTCGTAAAATCGGGCCTTAGTTCCTGGCAGATCGTTACTCATTATTTTGTTGGTTTTGTTCCCTTTATCATGGCCATGATTTTCCCCCTCATGGTTTTTATTGCATGTATTTATTTCAGTTCGAAAATGGCCGGCCAGTCGGAATTCATAGCAATCCTTGCCGGCGGCGTCCGCTATCCCAGGATGCTTCGGCCTTATATGGTGGGAGCGGTGCTTCTTGGCTCCATTTATTGGTATGCGAGCCAGTTCTGGGTTCCTAAAGCAGAGGAAGTACGGACCAATTTTCAGGCAACTTATATTGACCGGAACAGCTCCTATAACGGAGATCCCTACCGCACCAATAATTTTTACCTGCGGGTGAATGCCTATACCTATGTCGGACTGAAATATTATGATACCGCACGTAAATCTGCCAGTAATTTTTTTCTTTTCAAGGTTAAGGACAACCGGATCTACTATAACCTCCGGGCGGAATTCGTAAAGTGGGACACGACAAAAAAACAATGGCAGCTGACCGGCTGCGTGGAGCACAGCAATGATGGTTTGAAAGAAACGGCCCAACTCATTCCCAAAATGTTTATCAACCTGAATGTCAGGCCGGAGGAAATGAGAAGGGATGAATATCTGAAGGACAAACTGATAACTCCGGAGTTGAGACGTTTCATTAATTTGGAAGAAGTTCGCGGGAGTGAAGGGCTGAATACCTATAAGGAAGAAAGATTTCACCGGGATGCTTCTCCATTTTCGGTGATTATCCTGACTGTAATCGGGGCGGTGATCGCAACCCGTAAAGTGAGAGGAGGAAGTGGATTGCATCTCGCTATC
This sequence comes from Chitinophagaceae bacterium, assembly GCA_003136915.1. Classification (GTDB taxonomy): domain Bacteria; phylum Bacteroidota; class Bacteroidia; order Chitinophagales; family Chitinophagaceae; genus Puia. The sequence goes on along the minus strand of PLEB01000328.1, from coordinate 4,365 downwards.
GGACTGGTCATGGCCGCGGTTTTCGTGATCATGGACAAGTTCTCCGTGACCTTTGCCACCAAAGGAAATTTTTCTCCCATGCTCGCTGCCTGGATGCCCAATATCATTTTTGCAGTCCTTGCTGTTTGGCTTTACTGGCGTGCGCCGAAATAGGTTGATGGTTGATGGTTGATAGTTGATGGACTTTATTGGGGAATTCGCACCTGAAATCCATCAACCATCAATAAACTTAACCAACCATTCTTTTGTTCTAACAGCGTTCATGAATTAACTTTATCCATCTTATCCCAGAAAGATTCAATTGCCTGGTATGACAATCAAAGAAAGGTTTAAAATCAAGGCCGAGTCCCTCAGTGCAGAAATCAAGGACATCCTCAAAGAACACGGTTCAAAAAAGATCGGGGATACCACCCTTTCCCAGATCTATGCTGGCATGCGGGGAATGACCGGGCTGGTGACAGAAACCTCATTGCTGGATGCGCAGGAAGGCATCCGCTTCCGGGGATATTCCATTCCCGAGATCCAGCAAAAACTTCCGAAGGCATCCGGGGGCAGCGAGCCGCTGCCTGAAGGTTTGTTTTTCCTGATGTTGATAGGGGATCTTCCGGATGAAAAGGATGTGCAGGAACTAACGGCCAACTGGCAGCGCCGCAGTCATGTTCCAAACCATGTGTTTGATGCCATCGAGGCCTTACCAGTTGGCACGCATCCTATGACGCAATTTGTGATTGCCATCATGGCACTCCAAACGGAAAGCCAGTTTGCAAAAAAATATGCAGAGGGTCTCAATAAAAAAGATTATTGGGATGCCATATTCGATGACTCCATGAACCTGATTGCCCGTCTTCCCAGGGTTGCAGCATATATCTACCGGAGGAAATATAAACATGGCGACCATATTCAGCCTAACGGGTTACTCGACTGGGCTGGAAATTTTGCCCATATGCTGGGATACCGCGATGATACCTTTCAGGAGCTGATGCGTTTGTATATGACCATTCACGCTGATCATGAAGGAGGAAATGTTAGTGCCCATACAACGCACCTGGTTGGTTCTGCGCTAAGTGATCCATACCTCTGCCTCGCTGCCGGCATGAATGGCCTGGCGGGTCCGTTGCACGGCCTTGCCAATCAGGAGGTGATCAAGTGGATCATGGAAATGCGCGAAGAGCTTAAAACGGAACTCCCCAGCCAGGAACAGATCGTTGAATACGTCAGGAAAACATTGAGTGAAGGGAAAGTGGTTCCGGGTTACGGGCATGCTGTACTTCGCAAGACCGATCCGCGCTTCTCTGCGCAGATGGAATTCGGCAAGAAACATCTGCCGGATGATCCGCTGGTAAAAACTGTCTGGAATATTTATGAGGCTGTACCTCCCGTTTTACAGTCGCTCGGAAAAATAAAAAACCCCTGGCCCAATGTAGATGCACACAGCGGCGCGTTGCTGGTTCATTTTGGCCTGGTGGAATATGAATTTTATACAGTTCTCTTTGGCGTCAGCCGATCCCTCGGTGTGCTCGCAAGCCTTTGCTGGGACAGAGCCCTCGGCTATCCTCTGGAAAGACCTAAGTCTGTCACCACCGATTCCGTCAAAGGATGGATTGAAGGGAAAGCGGATATTTGGGGCGACTGAGGCCATTAACCTTCCATTGCCTGCAAAATATCACTCAGAATATCCTCCCTGTGCTCGAGGCCGGCGGAAATGCGAATAAGCCCGGGCGTTATATTTACTTCCATTCTTTCCTGCTCGCTTAATTTTCCATGCGTTGTGCTTGCGGGGTGGGAGGCGATGCTGCGCGTATCTCCAAGGTTTGCTGTGCGGGAAATCATTTTCAGGTTGTCGATAAATTTTCTTCCACTCTCTAATCCACCCTTTAATTCAAAACACAAAAGGCCTCCGCCGTTTTCCATTTGCCTTTTCGCAACGGCATATTGAGGATGACTTTCCAGAAATGGATACTTCAGCCAGCTGATGGCTTTGTTATTCTCGAGTTGCTGCGCCAGGTAGAATGCATTGGCCGCGTGACGTTCCATGCGCACTTCCAGGGTCTCCAGGCTTCTGCTGAGAACCCAGGCATTAAAGGGGGAGAGCGCAGGACCGGTACTGCGACAGAACAGATAAATATCATGGATCAGTTGCTTACTGCCCAGCACGATACCGCCCAATACGCGACCCTGGCCATCAAGCCATTTTGTTGCTGAATGAATGACCAGATCGGCTCCGAATCTGCCGGGAACCTGACCGATCGGCGTGGCAAAACAATTGTCAACGCAAAAGATCAGGTTATGCTTTTTTGCCAGCCTGCCCGCCGCCTCCAGATCAATAATGTCCAATCCGGGATTGGTCGGAGTCTCTATAAAAATCATTTTCGTATTAGACTGAATCGCATTTTCCCAACCGCTCATGTTATCTGCAGATACATANNCTGGCGAATCCGGCTTCCATTTCTTCCAGCACACACATACGGTCTGTGAATTCCTGAACGCTGGGATTGGAAAAACGGCTATAAATATTATCGTCGTTCTCATCTGCAAATGCTGCGCGCATTTCTTCCGCATTGTCAAAACAAAAACTGCTGGTGAGAAATATAGGAGATGAATGCTCCATTTCTTCCGTTTGCTTTATCCTTGTTCTGATCATTCGGGTAATAGGATGTTCGTGCATGATGAAGTTTTAATAAATGAATTTGTCGGCTTCCGAGCTTTGCTGCCAATGGTCTGCATACCGCAATCTGAAAGAAGAAAGAAGGTTTTTCAGGAAATTATCTTCGTTTCCCATTGAATCTTGCAGCCTGCCCCCATGAGGGTAGCTGATACGGAACAATATTTATCAATGGAGAGGGCACAGGCCCTTTTCGCCTTTTCAGGATCTATCGATCCTTTCAGCTCAAAAACAAGGTGGATTTTCTTCCATAATGAAGGGTGTTTTCCGGGTTCTCTTTCTCCGTCGATGGTCATCCGGAATCCTTCCACTACCTGTTTCTGTTTTTTAAGAATGGAAATGATATCAATTCCGCTGCAGGCGCCGAGGCCGAGCAGCAACATCTGCATTGGCCGGATACCGTATTCATGGCCGCCACTTTCTAAACTGGAATCCATCCTGACCATATGACCGTAAGCATCGGTCCCTTCAAAGCCGAAATCATTGCTGGTGCGGATTACTTCAACATGGGCCATAAAAAAATTTTTCCAAAGGTAATTCATCCGGGTGCATTTTTTTTGTTTGTGCCACCCTTTCGAAATGGCCCTTCATCGGCAGCAGTGGATGGCTTTGATGCAACGAGGTATTAAGGGTTTCTGCCATAAAAAGAAATTTCGTGCCCGGATTCATGCATGTCCTTATTTTGCATCCTAATTTTTTACACTGCCGCATGGACGAATTTCATATCGATCAACCTTTTAAACTGGAAAATGGCGGAGCGCTGCCCGGCATCAAGATCGCGTACCACACCTACGGTGAGTTGAATGAAGCAGCCGATAATGTAGTCTGGGTATGCCACGCCCTCACTGCAAATTCAAATGTAACGCGCTGGTGGCCTGGCATGGTTGGAGAAAATCATTTTATAGACCCGAAAACACATTTTATCGTTTGCGCCAATATTCTTGGATCCTGCTACGGGACTTCGGGCCCGCTGAGTCAGGATCCGGATTCCGGTGAAATTTACTTCAGCCATTTTCCGCTAATCACCATCCGTGACATGGTGAATGCACATATCCTCCTCCGGAAGCATCTTGGTATCCGGCAGATTGCACTGATGATGGGTGGAAGTATGGGTGGTTACCAGGCACTGGAATGGTGTGTAATGGAACCTGAAATGATAAAGGATCTTTTTCTGATTGCTACCTCGGCTGCGGAGACTGCATGGGGCGTCGCCGTGCACACCGCCCAGCGGCTGGCCATTGAGGCCGATCCCTCCTGGAAAGATCTGAACGAGGATGCGGGAGCGGCGGGACTAAAGGCTGCAAGAGCCATTGGCATTCTTACCTACAGGAATTATACCATCATGAAGGAAAAGCAGTCTGAGGGCGACCAGGAAAAGCTGGACAATTTCAGGGCATCGTCTTATATTAATTACCAGGGCGACAAACTGGTTCAGCGTTTCAATGCCTATAGCTATTGGCTGCTGACCAAGGCGATGGATACGCATAATTTGTCGCGTGGCCGCGGAGGAGATCTTAAAAAAGTATTATCCGGTATACGGCAGCGCACCCTGATCATCGGTATCACCAGTGATATCCTTTGTCCACTCGACGAACAAAAATTCATCGCTGATTACACACCCGATTGCCGGCTGGTTACCATCGATTCCATTTACGGGCACGATGGATTTATGGTAGAATCTGAAAAAGTTGGGAATAGTTTGA
>PLEB01000261.1 GCA_003136915.1 Chitinophagaceae bacterium | reverse complement strand
CCAGGAAGTGGCCCGAGGCATATTGCCATTCACTCGGCAACAATGCTTGCATATGTTATAAACGAGTTAACAGCTACGGTAACGGTGATGCGTTATGCTGACGGACATATGGAACCCATGAACACATATCAGACTTTACCAAAGGAATTCAAGGAAGAACCAAGTGGAGCATCGATCAGGGTTTCCGAAAATGGAAAATTCATCTATATTTCTGAACGCGGGGAAAATTGCATCACCGTATTGCGATTTGACAAGGAAAATCAAACTATGGCAATTGTGGGGCGGGAAAAAACGATGGGCAAAACGCCCCGGGATATCAATCTCGATCCAACGGGTAACTGGCTGCTGGCGGCAAACCAGGATTCTGACTCTATTGCGGTCTTTAAAATTGATAAAACCACAGGAATGATCAGGCCGGAACATTTGATTGAAAACATTAAATCACCTGTTTGCCTGGAATGGCTTCCTGTTAAATAAAACAATTTGCAAATGAACCAAAAAATTGACTATTCGGCCAATACTTTGCTATGCATGGAGAAGTATCGCTCATTCCAACCGGCTAGGCCATCTCCCAAAGGGTTTAACACAACGTTTAAAGACTTGTAACCCTGATTATTGCGAATCAATTTTTCATTGACTTGGAATGCATGGCATTGGTATTGCCCCACATATCTAAATATTGGGTATGAAAAAGCTGTATGTATTGGTAATTGTGCATTTCCTGGTATCAGGTGCCTTTTGCCAGGTGGGTTTTCCGAATATGCAGGATACGCTGGTTAAAACGATCTTTGAGAACGAAAGTCCGAATTATGGGCAATATAATGATCACCGCTTGGATTCCAACAGGGAGTACAGACATGTGAAAGACGGTTTTGTCATGCAGGGCGGACAGCTTAAACTGGTTCGGAATGGAAGTTTATTCCTGTTGAACAGTCCGGTCACCTTAAAAAATGGGGCAATCGTAATGACAGATGGAATTATTAAGATGGGGAACGGATCAACGCCTTTATTAAGAACCGAAGACTTCATCGATATGGACGGCAATATCAGACCATTGCATAGCCAAATAAATAATTTTTCTTTTTAGTCAGCATTAACCTCTTATCAGGTGTTTATTTTTCCTTAGCCAAAATCGTGGAATTTGTTTTATGTCTTTTCCGAAAGGGGAATGACGCCCTGCTACGATCAGTGATTCTTTCGCGTAAATTTTCTGCTATAAAACCCATTGTAACGGCTAAAAAGATCATGAGGAATTCTAAGAAATATTCTTTTAAATTTTTCTTTTTGTGATGCAGATCCGGATGATGATGAACTTCCATTGCAAAGCATTCATGCGTTATAAATATACTCAATTAGATATTCAGAAATTTTTGCAATATCTAAATCTAGCTATGAAGAAAAGAGACTTTTGAAAGAATAACCTTGGGTGGCTGTCCTTTTTATAGTATATTCGGTAAACTGATTCCATGCCACATCCTGTATTACTTGAACAATGGACTTCCTACGATAACCGCAAAATCAAGGACGAAAAAGACAACTCAAAGTTTGACTGTTCGCAACGTTGGGAGATGGAGTATCTGGCGGATAAACTAAAAAAACATTACCCATTAAAAACTCGTCAGACGATTATGCAGGCCATTTCCCACTGTTGCTCTAAAATATCCGCCCCGCATACGAGGGAGAAATTTGTTGAATGCGTTGTTGGTCATTTTGTAAGTGAATAGTTAGAGATACTCAAAATTTTGTAAAGTTATCCAGCCTGCGCAAAGATTTCCATCCTATAGTTGCAAGAAATCAATTGAGCAATTGATCATTCCTCATTTGCGTTAAAGAATTACTGTCCGAATTCCGAAGAAATAGGATTTGTCTGTTCTTGTTGTTCCTTCAGCCAGCTAAGATCCTTTTTAAGCAGCTCGGTGAGATCCGGGTCGTAATCTGGTTGACCAGCTTTTTCCATTTGGCGTTGAAACGCCTGGGTTAGTTCGGCGATCCGCTTGGCGAGTATATCGGGATTGAAAGGCATGTCTCTGTTCCTGCATGGTTTTTTTGTATGCAGGCTATTTCCTTTTTTGTCTAAGAATATGCCAGTTTTCTATTTCCTTGATAGTCAATTACCCGATCTCAAAATTTAATCATTGAATTGCGCGATTTTGATATTTCATGTTCGCTTTTGGAACACCTCTGCAGTTTGTCTATCGACGTTTTCTTATCGTTCATCATTATCCAGATCATCATCTGCGCATTCATAGGTTTTCACTGCTTACCATCGCAAAAAGACCTTAATTGCGGGGACCATTTTGGGAATTCAAACCCAAGTTTGGAAAAATGAATCATCTCGGTTGCGCCTAACTATTTGACAGTCAAATAAGACTGCTTTGGAATGATACTGGTTTATGAGGTCCTTATGAAAAAGGATCTTAAAAACTTTAAAGTAACAATACTGGGCTTGTTCCTGATTTTAAGTTCAGCCATGGCTATGGCCAATAATACGGCTATTTCATCCGGCGCCTGGGAAACCGGAACCAATTGGTCAACCGGCGTTCCACCATTAGCCACCGATATAGTAATTGTGCCAGCAGGGATGGTAATGACGGTAAATGCAAGTGGAGATGTTTGTGGAAGCTTAACTATTGCCGCAACAGGTTCTGTAATAATAAATGCTGCAGGAAGTCTGAGCATAGGTGGTAATTTCAGTAATGCCGGCACCTTCACGGCTATAGCGGGTTCAACACTTTCGTTTAATGGAGCTGCCAATTCTACCATAACCGGTGGAGGAGCTTATATAATAGCTGGTACAGTCGTTTTGAATATGGGCTCGGCAGCAACTGCGCTTGATGTTCTGGATGCTAATTTTATTGCAGGTATCAATTCCGGAGGAAATTATTACTTCAGTTTCATCAAAGGCACCTGGAAGATGGATAATGCAGGTACTTTGAACGATTGTTATAATAGCGGCTCAGCGAATTCACTTACGATTTCATATGGCGCTATTATAGAATCTGACGCCGGCACCATGAACCTGTGTAAAAATGCTCCTACAGGCAGCGCCATATTATCGGGCGAGCTGTTCGTGAATGGGGGTACGGTTAACGTGCAGACCGGTCAGGGATTTGACTCAGGGCAGGATTTTCAGTATAATGTAAATGGTGGAACACCGCAGCTTTATATATCTGCTGGTAATTTAAATATTGGAGCCGGGTTTAATGCCCTGGGAGCTGCCAGCTATATCGATTTTCACATGACGGGAGGAACGATGATCCTTGCCTTAAACGGGTATTCCAATTGGATTACTTTCCAACTTGCGGATGTTGTCGGTGGCAAAACATTTATGTCTGGCGGTTTGATCATCCTGCAAGATGCATGTAATGCAAATATTGAAGACCTGGATATGGGCGGTGCGAACGTTGCGGCAACCCAATATTCAGTTACGGGTGGAACGGTTCAAATGGGATATATAAATACTCAAGGTGTTGCCAGTTATTTTGGGATTGACGCCCAGCCTGCTACCAATTACCCGAATATTGACTTCGAAGCAGGTGTGGCAAAAAATGGTTCTGCATACAACGGAGGAAATATAAATATGCTCAGCCTCCATGTTAACGCGAATATGACATTTGATGCAACAGGTTTTCCAAACGTAAACATTATGAGCAATAATGGAACTTTTGCTTTTGATGATGAAGGCGGCTTCATTCAGGCAAACAATACGGTTACTTTCTCAGGAGCCGTACCTCAGGTAATCAGTTCTTCGGCCCTGGCCAATGAAATCTTTTATAACCTTAAGATTTCTAATACCTCGGGTCACGTTATTTTAGGAGTCGCTACGACGGTAACTAATCAGTTAAGCTTTACCAGTGGACTTCTGGACGCATCAAACTATTCCCTGACATTACCTGCAGGCAACGTGCCAGTAACCGGAGCTTCAGCCACCAGTTATGTAATTACAGGTAACGGGATCGCATCCACGGGACAATTGAACATCAATAATATTTCGACGAATACTTCAACCCTTTTTCCTGTCGGCACTTCAACCTATTACCTTCCGGCAACCATCAATCCGGGAGCGAACGCAGGTACCAGCTATGCTGCTTATGCTTTCCAGGGCGCAACTACAAATGCGTTGGCGAGCGGCCCTGCGTTCAGCGCGGGGAATCTTGCGAAAATGCTTAATGCAGAATGGAATATAACTCAAACAGCAGGTTCAGGTAGCGCTTCGCTAACTTTAAACTGGACTTCCTCCGGCACAACGCTGGAAGGGGCCTCATTCCAGGGTTATGGCCTGAATATTGGTATCATGCAATACTCGGGAGGTTCATGGCAGGCAGCTACGGGTAACGGAAATGTAGCTACACAAACAGCCTCATCAACATTTGGCAGTTTCTCCCAGTTCAGTGTAGTCGGTGATGCTGTTGTCCTCGCGACTGTTTTATCAGATTTTGATGCGGTTCTTAAAAATAATAATACGGTTTTACTATCATGGATAGCAAGCAACGGAGATAATATCACTGGATTCGAAGTGCAAAAAAGCATCAATGGAATGAATTGGAATTCCATTGGAACGGTTCAGGCGACGGATAACAGTACTCCGGAAACGCTTTATTCTTTACCTGATGCAAGCCCTGCAAGCGGAGTCAATTATTACCGGTTAATGATTCAAAACATTGACGGCACCTATACATATTCTCCTATAAGAATAATCACCTTATCATCCGTAACTGGAATAACGGTATTCCCTAACCCGGCAAATAATGTCGTTCATGTTTCCCTGGGCAATGCGGGTTCTGAACTTACAATCAGACTGATCAACTCCCAAGGGCAGCCATTGCAGTCATTGGTAACCGCCAGTGCGGGCAGCTCGGTTGTTTCAATGAATACCGGGATCTATCCAACCGGCGTTTATTTTCTTCAGATTAGCGGCCCCGATAAAATTATAAAAACCAGTACGGTACTTATTGCACATTAAGAATTCGACGGCAAATCAATTGCAGGGAGACTAATTTATTTGCAAACTATTGAAATGAGTAAGAGAATTATTATTCCAGCAATTTTTTTTCTTATATTAGTACAAATAATTAATTCCTGTATGAAAACCAATGACGGTACTATTTCTTATTCGTAAAAAATGATTCGCAAAATACTGATTGTTCTACTGGTGATATTTCTTTCCATGCAATTTATCCGTCAACCCCGCAATAACGGCCTGGCAGCGGGTCCCTCAGATATCACGCATTATGTCCATGTACCGGATACCGTCCTGAATTTACTTAAACGATCTTGTTATGACTGCCATTCAAACTACACTGTTTATCCCTGGTACGTAAATATAAATCCTGTAGGATTATGGCTGAGATATCATATTAACGCCGGGAAAAGAGCAATCAATTTTTCTGATGTTTCGGGTTTTGACAAACGTAAACTGGATCATCGTCTTGGCGATATCGCCGAGGTTGTGGAAAAAGAGGAGATGCCTTTAAGTTCCTATACGCTGATTCATACCTACGCGAGGCTGGACAGCGGGGAGGTTAAACTGATTAAATCCTGGACAACGACTGCGAAGAAAGAAGTCGGCTATCAAAAATGAAATTACTTTTACCTGAGCTCATAACTTACCNNTAAATAAAAAATCTCCATAATACCGGACCAATTGCATTTCAATTGGTCCGGCGATTATGGAGCATTCACAAAAACAAATAAGAAAAATAGATTTCTATCTTAATTAGAGAATACCAAATTACTTCTTTGTTGAATCCGTAGTTTTCTTTGTGGAATCCATCGCCATCTTAGAGCTGTCAGTACCCATTTTAGTGCTATCAGTTTTAACAACTGTCGTTGAATCTGTTGTAGTACTGGAACTGGATCCTCCATTACAAGCTGCAAAAAGACCGAGGGATAAAATAAATAATAATTTTTTCATTTTAATAGGTTGAAAGTGATGAATAACCTTAATACCCGTTTTCAAAAAAGGTAACCCTAAACTAAAAATGAAAATTAAGGCCATATCTAACTAGTTGAAGACCAGCCGGTTTATCTTTAGAAAAATACTGGGACGATCAGCCACCAGACAAAGGCACAGCACGCGAAGGGTCTGCTTCTGTATACCACACCGGGCAGGGATTTCATGGCCGCGCATGCAAAAAATCAGTAACTACAATGAAGAAATACCCTTATAACCCCATTTAGCGTATGGAATGATTTTCATGT